>CAIRCR010000552.1 GCA_903877065.1 uncultured Pseudomonadota bacterium | reverse complement strand
TTTTAGGATTAACGTTAAGTGCAACGGTTTTTGCGGCAAACGCTGAAAAATTTAAAGTTTGCGCCGATCCGCTCAATCCTCCGTATTCGAGTAAAAATGAAGACGGTTTTGAAAACAAAATCGCCGCCCTTTTCGCAAAGTCACTGGGGCAAGAACTCGAATACTTTTGGTTTCCACAACGCATTGGCTTTATTCGCAACTCGCTCAATGCGTTCACTGATGAAACTGCCGTTGAAAGCAAAGATTTCAAATGCGACATCGTGATGGGAATGCCCGCAGGTAGCGACATGGTTTTAACGACGCAACCTTATTATCATTCAACTTACGTTTTACTGATTGCGAAAGGTCGCGGCTGGGACAACATTCAAACGGCGGAGCAACTCGCGCAACTTCCACCCGCACAGCAAGCTAAATTGAAAATTGCTATGTTTGATCGCGGCGCGGGAACGGATTGGTTGCAAAAACACGATTTGCTCGATCAAGGCATTCCGTATCAAAGCATGACAGGCGACAGCGAACACAATGTTGCAATGCAAATTGAACAAGATTTGAAAGCCAAAAAAATCGATATGGTGATTTTATGGGGTGTTTTGGCGGGTCATGTGATTTCGCAAAATCCCAACGGTTACAACGTTATTGCGATGAAATCAGAAGCGGGTTTGAAAGTCGATTATCAAATGACGATGGGCGTGCGTAAAAACGATAAAACACGTCAAGAACAACTCAACAAATTGATTACCGAAAAATCGACTGAAATTAACGCCATTTTGGTGCAATATCACATTCCACTTCTGCCGCTTGAAGTCTCGCCTTCTAAAAAAGACTGAAAAATGAAACTCACAAAAATCGTCGGCATTCACGCCGCACAATCTGCTTTGACGTATTCGCCACAAAAAATTACTCGCGTTTGGCTTGATATGGAACGTAGCGACAAACGTTTAGAAATACTGCTCGAAACGTTAGCCAAATTAGACGTTCCAATCGAGAAAGTGGATCGTAAAAAACTCGATAAAATCGCTGATGGCATGAATCATCAAGGTGTCGTTTTGGAAGTTTCGTTACCTGAAGAATTATCTGAAAACGAGTTAAAAACGGCTGTTGAACAATTAACTGAACCTGCATTATTTTTAGTTTTGGATAACGTGCAAGATCCGCATAATTTAGGCGCGTGCTTGAGAACCTGCGATGCGTCAGGCGTTCACGGCATAATTATCACGAAAGATAATGCCGTTGGAATTACGCCGACGGTTTGCAAAGTGGCGAGTGGTGCGGCTGAAACGGTGCCTGTTTATATGGTGACAAATTTAGCACGAACTTTGCGGTGGTTGAAAAGCGAAGGTTTATGGATTATCGGCACGGCAGGCGAAGCGCAACAAACGCTTTATCAATGTGATTTTAAAGTACCGATGGCGTTAGTGATTGGTGCGGAAGAAAAAGGAATGCGTCGTTTAACTCGTGAACAATGTGATTTGCTCGTGAAATTACCGATGCTCGGAACGGTCGAAAGTTTGAATTTGTCAGTGGCAACGGGTGTATTGCTTTATGAGGTGTTGCGGCAACGGGTGTAGAATTTGTAAGAATTTGGGCATTTTTGTAGCAGCGTTATTAAATATGCGTTGCTAAAATTTAGCTTTTTTGGAGTGTAAAAAATGGGCATTTTAATTTTTATCGTCATTGTTTTGTTTGTCGCAGGTGGATTGTTGATTTTGCTTCGCAGTGCGAACAGTCACAAAATTCCTGACAACGTGAAATCAATACCCTATTCTGACGAAAAAGACGATTAAACCGTCAACGTAAATGTCACGGGACCATCGTTAAGCAATGCAACTTTCATATCCGCTCCAAACTTGCCAAATTGCACCGTTTCGTAAGTTTGCAGCGCGTGTTTTTGCAAATAACAAAATAGTTCATATCCAAAATCTGGCGCAGCGGCTGACGCAAAGCTAGGGCGATTGCCTTTATCTGTATTTGCCGCAAGTGTAAATTGTGGCACGAGTAATAACCCACCGCGAATATCACGCAAACTCAAATTCATTTTGTCATGACTATCCGCAAAAATTCGGTAGTTCAAAATGCGTTCAAGTAATCGCTCGGCAATGGCAGGCGTGTCCATTTTTTCGACAGCAATTAACGCAAAAATGCCTTGTTCAATTTTGCCAATTACCTCGTCATCGACGGTAACGCTGGCATGGGTCACACGCTGAATAATCGTAATCATTTTTCAAATAAACTCGGTAAAAAAAATTCACTGACAAGCATCGGTTTCCCACAAATGCTGTATTGCGTGCGTCGTCCCCATAATCGCTCAGTTTGCGAAAATTCTTTTGACCACAAACACGGTTCAATTAACGCAATTCCTAACAATTCGCGCTTTAAACTCGGTGCAGAAAATAAAATTTCTCCCAACGGTCGCGAGCCTAAACGTGTTAAATTGCCTTGCGCGATTTTCAACGTTGCGGCTGGAATCACGGTTCGCGCCAAAATCAACGGTGTTTTATTCGACAACAAAACGACCTCACGCACCAAAACATAACGCTTTTCAGGCAAATTTAAAATTCGTCGTTCCGTTAAAAAAGGTGTTTGCTGTTTTTCAAATAAAACGTGAACAGTAATATTTTTCCATTGATTTCGTAGACGTTGCGTCAGTGATTGCGATTCATACAACCACGATTGCAATTCAAGCGGCAATGTTTTTCTAAATACAAAGTGAGCAGAAATCCAGCGGGGTTCGTGTTGAAATAAACGACTGTAAGGCATGATAAAGACTTGGCAGTTAATGACACGGCGATAGTAGCAAAGAAAACGGTTATCAGCTACGGACGCTTAAAATGTTATGATTGTGCCACGCAAAATTGATACTCCGTTATCAATCCTTTTTACTTTTAATTTAAATCAATTTTTCAATGGCAAAAAGACCAAGATCTCGCAAAAAAACCTTTTCAGAAATTCCAACACTTGCCACAATTGAATCGCTTGCCCACGATGGACGTGGCGTGACACACGTTGACGGCAAAGTTGTTTTCATTGACGAAGCTCTGCCCACTGAACAAGTCGAATTCATTTACACCGACAGCCGCAAAGATTACGCAGAAGGCAAAGTTGTCAATTTACTTTCACGCGCCGAAGTGCGTGTCGATGCGCCTTGCCCGCATTATGGCGTTTGTGGTGGATGCAGTTTTCAACACGTCGAAGTCAACGCACAAATTCAAATCAAACAAGAACTGTTGATTGAACAATTCAAACGAATCGGCAAAGTCGAAACGCCTGAATTATGGTCGCCGCTTGTCGGTGAACATTGGGGCTATCGTCGCAAAGCACGAATGGGCGTGAAATACGTTGAAAAGAAAAATCGTGTTTTGGTTGG
Organism: uncultured Pseudomonadota bacterium; assembly: GCA_903877065.1. Taxonomy (GTDB): domain Bacteria; phylum Pseudomonadota; class Gammaproteobacteria; order Methylococcales; family Methylomonadaceae; genus UBA10906. Next base: position 1,336 of record CAIRCR010000552.1, on the reverse strand, counting down.
TTTTCGGGAACGTCGCAATCCGTTTTTAGCTGAAATTAACGGTTGCGCCGTGATGCACCCGATTGTCGGCACGCGCCTTATCGAATTAGGTGAAATGATTGAAAGTTTGACTATTCGGGACAAAATCCCCCAAATCGAAGTGGCGATTGGTGACGAAAAATGTGTGCTTGCGGTGCGTGTTCTTGAACCGCCGACACTCGAAGATAAAGAAAAAATGCGAGCTGTCGCGCATAAATATGACATCAGTTTATGTTTGCAACCTAAAGGACCCGATACAATTAAAACGCTCGATGGCGAACCTGACGTGATGCTCACTTACGCGCTACCCGATCATGATATTGAGTTTAAATTTCGCCCCGCAATGTTCACGCAAGTTAATTACGGCATCAATCGTCAAATGATTAACCGTGTTTTAGAAATTATGAAATTAACCAAAGACGATAATGTTTTGGATTTATTTTGTGGTTTGGGAAATTTTACGTTGCCACTCGCAAAATACGCGAGACGTGTTGTCGGTGTTGAAGGTGATCAGCCGCTGGTTAATCATGCCAAAGAAAATGCGCGTCATAACAACATTGAAAACGTCGAATTTTATGCCGCTGATTTAACCAAAGACATTAACGGAATGCCCTGGGCAAACCGTCAATACAACAAAGTTATGCTCGATCCGTCGCGTGCTGGCGCGTCTGAAATTTTGCATCATTTGAAACGTTGGCAGCCTGAGCAAATTGTTTATGTGTCATGCAATCCGTCAACATTGGCGCGTGATGCGGGAATTTTAGTCAATGAATTAGGCTATAAATTGGTCAAAGCTGGCGTGATGGATATGTTTCCACACACAGGACACGTTGAATCAATGGCATTGTTTGTGAGGGACTAAAAATGCACCATTCAGATATTACAATTATTGGCGGTGGCGTGATGGGACTGATGACCGCCCGTGAATTTCTCAATGCGGGAATAAGTGTTACCGTGTTAGAAAAAATTGCGATGTCATCCAAATTAATTTTGTGTTGATTTTAATTTGCCAATAGTCACTGCACCGATTCCTTAGTTAGAAAATGATTAAAAAAGTTGATAAGAATATATTTATCTTTTAAGATTGATTCTACTGGTATAGTTGATGGTGCAACTGTTAGTTGCGCTACTTCTCCTTGCACTGCAAAATGTCAAAACAAATACATACAACTTCGTGACTACAGCTCCAACAAAAGATAACAACGGTAGAGCAGGTGGTGCTGATACCAGTGGAAAGAATAATAGTACTAATGCAGTTCTTTTAGAAGACAGAGTCATTATAGCGTTAATAGCAATAATTGCAAATATTTGATTGAAT
>CAIRCR010000551.1 GCA_903877065.1 uncultured Pseudomonadota bacterium | reverse complement strand
GGATTTGGGATGGTCTATATCCTAGTGAAATTGCACCTGAGCGGGGTTGTTCTTCTTTTCATTTTTTGTCAAAACTTTTTCATCAAGAAAAAGAATTACTTATTTTAAATCCCGATAGTTGGTTGTTGCATTGGTCTCTTCTCGATCAACAATCTTTATGGGCTCAACTTTCAATCAATCACGGAAGCAAAAATGTTATCGTGGTTTTTAATGAAAATCACGAATTCACCAAACAAAATAATCACTATTTTTCGCCAATAGAAATCTCTAACACTAAGTGCACGTTATGGATTTCTTCTAAAAATTCGCTTGCAGATTAGGACGATTCAATGACTTTTTTAGCAGAAATTATCAAAATAAATGAAGGACAAACTGATGCAGCAATTGATTTTACGCGTGATTTAAGTCGTCCTAATTTGATAAGTGGATTTTCTCCAACGAAATCGACAATTAAAGTTTTTGAGCATATTAATGATGCAGTACAGCCAGGAGCGAAGCAACAGCAAAGAGCGATGAATTTATATGGAGCTTATGGTTCAGGCAAAAGTCATTTAGCAGTTGTACTAGCACAATTACTACAACACGGTTGTGATGCCCCAGGGTGTGATTTATTGCTTGAGCATATTGAGCAATTTGCATCAACTACCTTAGCACAAAGTCTTAAAAATACGTTTCTTGCATCAACCGATAAAGATGCACGTCCCTATTTAGTTGTCTATTTGAATGGTCGAGCGGCGGCATCGATTCCCGATGCATTAATGGAAAATTTATGCGATGCGCTTAAACGCCATCCTTCATTAAATCTTGAAACGATATTGCCGAAAACGGAATACGAAGCATGTATTAGTTGTTTTAATGACATGGTTTTACACACGCCTGAATTGGAGCATGCTGATTTACCTTCACATCTAGCTATTGAATTTCAAACAACCCATCAAATGTTTGTTAATTTAAGCCGCCATAATTCCCTAGCATTAAAAACATTTAAAGAGTGGTATAGCCACATTGTTTATGGGCAAACATTTAATCCCGCTAACCATGGCGGTAAAACATTCATAGAGGCTTATGTTGAAGCAGGAAAGAATCTTGCTCAGCAACACCATTTTGGTGGAATTGTGGTTATTTGGGATGAATTCGGTTTCGCGCTTGAAGATTTACTGACCAATCCAGTTCGTTCGGCTCAGCAAGAAATTAAGGCTTTAGAAAGTTTTGTCCAGACTGCGTGCTCGCCCGATTTGGGGCATACCATTTTTATGGGTTTAACCCATGTTTCCTTTACTGAATACGCAGATCGTGCTGGAGCAAGTGAAATTGAGAAAGGGTATCTCGAACAAATATCAGGACGCTTTGCACGTGCTTATAAAATAGAACTCAATGCAGCCGAATCTGAAGGTTATCATCTGCTGGGCATGCAGCGCAATTGGACAGAATTGGGAAAAGAGTTTTTAACGCGAGAATCTCAAGCAAAAAAACAAATTTTGGAGTTTTGCCAGCAACTTCCGTTATTTAATCAATTGGGCAATCATCTCAATGAGGTGTTACTTGATGTTTATCCGCTACACCCCATTACAGCAGCTGGGTTATTTGCACTTTCAGGACAAGCCGCTCAGAATAACCGAACCGCATTAACTTTTTTTAGGGATAATGCCTCTAATTTTATGCAGCGTGAAATTAGCGAATCAGGTTTGTTTCATGACGAGTTAATCCGGTTGCCCATATTAGTGGATTATTTTGAAAAAAGTTTAAATAAACTCCCTGCATGGGAACGCTACCAACGAGCTGAAGGTCAAATTCCAACAACGTTAATCGCAAATGAACAAGCCTCTAAAAAGGCAATTTTGAAATTATGCCTATTAGCGCAATTACTTGGAGAACAATTTCAAACAACGGAGCATTTTTTATCTATAGCACTTTATGACAGTGATTACAGTTCACGTTTAATTGATGATTTGGCTTTTTTGAAAGGTGCCGATTTACTTTGGAAAAACGACGTTACAGAGCAATGGACATTAAGCGGTGACTCGGGGATTGATATTGAAGGGGAAATCGAAAAAGAGCGGCGGAATTTTACGGGGCAATCGCCACGCCAGCTTTTTGAAAACTATCCAGATATGCGTGAAGATTTATTACCTCACTTAGGAGAACATGATTTAGAGCCTTCTAAAGCTGGAATTGTTCGTTCTTATCAAGTGGATTTGTTATTTCCACCTATCACAAATACGCTAAAAATCAATAATCCACTCCATAGTGCACAGATTTATTTTGTTTTTGCAAAAGATAATGAAGAAGCGGAAACTGTTAAAACACGGATTAAGGAAACACCAGAGGCGAAT
>CAIRCR010000550.1 GCA_903877065.1 uncultured Pseudomonadota bacterium | reverse complement strand
TCTAAAATAATAATATCTTGAGCTTTGCGCTCGTTTAAAACGCTTTCAACTAATGCTAATAATTTATCTGTATTCATTGTTTTCCTATTTAAATTTGTAAAAATCAGCATTGATAAAGCTGATGCTGCGTAATGTAGTCGATGACCGCGTCGGGCAATAAAAAGCGCGGGTTTTGCTGTGCCACAATCATACCGCGAATTTCCGTTGCTGAAATTTCTAATTGCGTAATTTGTTGAAAAAATAATCGTCCTGCACGCTCGTTTTTTAAACTTTCTTTGTCATTCGTGAGTCTATTTTTTAAATAATCGTTCAATGGATTCAAGGCTGAATTAGGGCGCGTTGTTACAACAACGTGTGCTAAATCAAACAATTCCCGCCACTTAAACCACGTCGTAAATTCATTAAAGGCATCGCTACCAATAAACAAAAGTAACGTTTTTTCGGGATAATCCCGATGTAAAGTGGTCAATGTGTCGAATGTGTAAGAACCAGCAGTGCGTTGTAATTCTCTATCATCGACGATGAAATCCGTTTGATTTTGCGTGGCAAGTTGCAACATGTTTAAGCGTTGAATTGCGGTTGTCTTTGGTAAATCACGGTGAACAGGTTGGGCGCAAGGAATCAGTCGAACATGATTGAGTTCAAATAATTCGTTTAGTTCTAATGCGGAGCGTAAATGCCCGTAATGAATAGGGTCGAATGTGCCGCCAAAAATGCCAATCATGAACTCAATAAACCTCGCGTATACTAAAAATTTAAACTGTCATTCGATGCTGTCGATTAACTTGACAAATATCGTGTTTCATGAAAACAAAAAGCCCTGATTGCATCTCACCGTCGGGGCTTTTTTGTGTTCAAATTTATCACTCTACTTTGAACAAAAAAATGCCAATTTTCTGCGCGGGAGAGGTTTATGTTATTTTTGACCCTGCTCTAAATCTTGTGGAATAACAAGCGGTGGCAATGCAGTTGTAAATTGATAATCTTTTTCCTTGTCGGGAAACCAACTTTGAAGAGTACTACAGCCATTCAAATTGAATGCAAAAATCAATAAAAGTCCACATTTTTGAAGGTACGTTGGCAAGTGTTTTTTTAAATTGATCATGTTAAATCACACTGGCTTGACGCATTGCAGCGAGAACAATTTCAAAGCATTCTTCGGTCAACCAAGTTAACGGAAGGCGAATGCCGTTGCCCGTTAACCCCATCTCAGCAACTGCCCATTTCACGGGAATCGGATTAGCTTGAATGAATAAACTGCTGTGTAATCCATTAAGTTTGCTGTCGATTTCTTCTGCTATTTCAATGTTTCCAGCAATTGCCGCCATAATCATTTCGTGGACTAAACGTGGTGCTACATTGCCCGTTACGGTAATTGTGCCGTTACCACCAAGTAAACAAAATTGGCGACTTGTCGCGTCATCCCCGCCATAAATTGCAAAGTCTAGCGACGTTAAATCACGAATTTTTTGTACACGCGTCAAATCACCTGTTGCTTCTTTTACGCCAATAATATTTAAAATTTTGGCTAAACGTCCAATTGTTTCGGGCAACATATCACACGCTGTTCTGCCAGGAACGTTGTACAAAATTTGCGGAATATCGACCGCTTTAGCAATGGCTTTGTGATGTAAATACAAACCTTCTTGGGTGGGTTTGTTGTAATAAGGGGTGACAATTAAACAGGCATCTGCACCTAATTCTTTAGCTTGACGTGTTAAGTTAATGGCTTCCGAAGTGGAATTGGAACCTGTTCCCGCGATAACAGGAATACGTCCCGCAACGTTATCAACTACGAATTTAATGACTTGACAATGTTCTTCTTCGCTCAATGTTGCCGATTCGCCAGTTGTACCGACAGCCACTAAAGCGTCTGTGCCTTGATCAATGTGAAATTCGATTAAACGCGCCAAACTGTCGGTGTCAATAACACCAGAATTATCCATTGGGGTGACTAATGCGACGATACTACCTTGAATCATGAAAGTTCTCTATGAGTGGAAAGTGAATTTTTTGTTACGTTTTAGGATTTGGTTATAAATAACGTTTTGATGTAAATTTTGGGTAATTACGAATTTTTGACCATGCCTTTATTATCCACAAAATTTTTTATTATGTTTAAAAAATCTGTTTCAAATCGTGTATTGATAGCATTTGTAAAATAATGTAGATAATAATTTAGGCAATTTAGGCATCAACATTTATCACGAAAACGAGAGCATTTAATTTTGAAGTGATTAAAATTAAAGAAAAATTTAAATCACAGTACGATTTCCCGTGTTGTCAGGATTTACGCTGTAACTAATACTATAGACGGTATATAATCTCACGTTTTTATTAAATTTTCACTACATTCACATTGGAAAAAGTATGCTGGGCAAACTGGTCAAATTAGTTATAGGTAGCCGAAACGACAGGCTGATTAAGAAAAAAAGAGTGCTAGTCAAAAAGGTCAACGCCCTGTCGTCAGAATACGAAAAACTTTCTGACGCAGCGTTGCAAGCAAAAACTCAAGCGTTTCGTGATCGTTTAGCAGATGGCGAAAAATTAAATAATCTCTTGCCTGAAGCCTTTGCTACAGTGCGTGAAGCCTCATCGCGAGTTTTTAATATGCGTCATTTCGATGTACAGCTCATCGGAGGCATGATTTTACACAAAGGCAAAATCGCCGAAATGAAAACAGGCGAGGGCAAAACACTCATGTCTACGCTAGCGGCGTATTTAAACGCGCTACCTGCTCGCGGTGTTCACGTTGTCACAGTCAATGATTATCTTGCCAAACGTGATTCGGAAACGATGAGTAAACTTTATAGCTTTTTGGGCTTGAGTACGGGCGTAATTTTAAGTCAAATGGAAGCCGATGAACGCCGTATAGCTTACGCGGCTGATATTACTTACGGCACAAACAATGAATTCGGGTTCGATTATTTACGTGACAATATGTCATTCACGCTTAATCAAAAAGTGCAACGTGATTTGCATTTTGCCATCGTAGATGAAGTCGATTCGATTTTAATCGATGAAGCTCGAACACCACTCATTATCTCTGGACCAACTGATGACACCAGTGATATTTATTTGAAAGTCAATGCCATAGTGCCTTTGCTGACAAAACAACTCAAAGAAAATGAAGCAGGTGATTATTCAGTTGATGAAAAATCTAAGCAAATTCATTTAACCGAAGAAGGTCATGAAAATATTGAACGATTGATGGTTGAGCATGGACTTTTCGCAGAAGGTACAAATTTGTACGATTCAGTGAACTTACGTTTGATGCACTATATCAATGCCGCGTTACGCGCCCACGCGCTGTTTAGACGTGATGTCGAATACATTGTTAAAAACAATCAAGTGATTATTGTTGACGAATTTACGGGACGAACAATGCCTGGTCGTCGTTGGTCAGAAGGCTTACATCAAGCCATTGAAGCCAAAGAAAATGTATCTATTCAAAACGAAAATCAAACACTGGCATCAATTACATTCCAAAATTATTTTCGATTGTACGAAAAATTGTCTGGCATGACTGGAACTGCTGACACGGAAGCTTTTGAATTAAACAAAATTTACGGTTTAGAAGTTGTTGTTATTCCAACGCATCGCAATATGATTCGCCGTGATTTGGGCGACGTGGTGTTTTTAACGGCTAGTGAAAAATATAATGCCGTTGCTGGTGATATTAAAGAATGTGTTTCTCGTGGACAGCCCGTATTAGTTGGGACAACATCTATTGAAAATTCAGAACGATTGTCGGCGTTATTACAAGAGCAAGGCGTAAAACACGAAGTTTTAAACGCAAAACAACACGAACGAGAAGCGCATATTATTGAGCAAGCTGGTCAACCTTATGCGGTAACGATTGCCACAAATATGGCAGGACGTGGAACAGATATTGTTTTAGGTGGCAATTTAGAAGCTGAATTACAAGCACTTGGCGTAGACGCGCCACAATCTGCAAAAGACAAAATTCGTGGCGCATGGCTAGATCGTCATAACGCAGTTGTCGCAAGTGGCGGTTTGCACGTTATCGGTTCGGAACGTCACGAATCACGCCGCATTGACAATCAATTGCGTGGACGATCAGGACGACAGGGCGATCCAGGTTCAAGCCGATTTTTCTTATCGCTTGAAGACGATTTAATGCGAATTTTTGCTTCTGAACGTGTTGCCAGCTTGATGCAAAAATTAGGTATGGGCAACGGTGAAGCCATTGAACACCCTTGGGTTACTCGCTCGATTGAAAACGCACAACGCAAAGTTGAAGCGCACAATTTCAACATTCGCAAAGAAATTTTGGCGTATGACGACGTTGCAAATGATCAACGCAAAGTCATTTACGCACAACGTAGCGATATTATGGCGGCAGATGATATTTCAGAAATCATCACAGCGATTCGTGAAGATGTCGTCAACAATATGATTACGCTTTATATTCCGCCGAAAACGATGGTCGAACAATGGAATATTGTCGGTTTGGAGGAACATATTCGTTTAGAATTCGGTGTAGAAATTCTGGTACAAAAACTGCTAAATGAAGATAAAAGACTGCAAGAGGACGCATTGCGTCAAAAAATCATTGCAGTGTTAGAAGAAAATCACGCTGAAAAAGAACGTGTTTTGGGCAAAGAAACCATCAATCGTGTCGAAAAAACATTTATGTTGCGAGCTTTAGACCATAATTGGAAAGAACATTTAGCTGCGATGGATTATTTGCGTCAAGGCATTCATTTTCGTGGTTACGCACAAAAAGATCCAAAACAAGAATACAAACGTGAAGCCTTTGAAATGTTTACTAACTTGCTCGAAACGATTAAGTTTGAAGTGGTCGGCTTGTTATTTAAAATTCCGTTGGAGCAAAGTGAGTTAGATCGAGAATTGGATACTGAATTTGCAGCTTCAATTCCAACGGAAACAATGACTTTAGACAGTAATCATTTAGCGGCGTTATCAAATATTGAAGAGCCAACTGTCGTTAGTCAACCGTTAAGTTTTTCAGATGACAGTGTTGGGCGAAATGAGCCGTGTCCGTGTGGTTCTAATTTAAAATATAAGCAATGTCATGGTCGATTAGCTTAATTTCAGATTGTATTACACGGCAGTGAGTCTTGTTTCAAGTCCGTTTGATGAATAAGTACAACTTACTTTTTAAAAAATCATGAATTGGTTAAAAGACAAACTCAACGAAAAATCCAGTTTTAAAGTCGATTTCAACTTAGAACTGCCAAGTTTTACCAAAAAACCAACTGCCTTGTTAGGTATTGACATCACAACGACTGTCGTCAAATTGTTGGAATTGAGTAAGCACGGAAATCATTACAAAGTCGAAAGCTATATGGTCGCACCTTTGCCGCATGACGCTGTGGTTGATAAAAAAATAACAGACGTTCAAATTATTGGTGAGGCAATAAAAAAAGTTTTGCAACGCTCAAATACAAAGTTGAAACAGGCAGCGGTTGCAGTTGGTGGCTCTTCTGTCATTACGAAGTTAATTACCTTGCCAGCTGGTTTAACAGATGACGAAATGGTTGAGCAAATCATGATTGAGGCAGAGCAATACATTCCCTACGGCATCGATGATGTTAATTTTGATTTTGAAGTGCAAAGCGAAAATGAAACTGATTCAAATCGTGTCAATGTTTTGCTTGCGGCATCTCGAAAAGAAAATGTTGAGGATCGTATTGCCGCGTTAAATATAGCTGGATTAGAAACTAAAGTTGTTGATATTGAGGCTTTTGCAATTGAAAATGCGTTTATGTTGTTAGCAAATCAATTGCCCTATTCGGTAGAAAATAAAACCATTGTTGTTATTGAAATTGGTGCGAATTTAACGACTTTGCACGTTATTTATAATTTTCGGACAATTTATACCCGTGAACAAAATTTTGGCGGTAAACAGTTAACGGAAGAAATTCAACGCACTTACGGACTAACTTATGAAGAAGCAGGCGTTTCAAAAAAACTGGGTGGTCTGCCAGATAACTATGTTCCCGATATTCTTGAACCTTTCAAGCGTAACATGGTTCAGCAAATTCAACGAACGATACAATTTTTTATCGCATCAAACGCCAGCCGTCCTATTGATTGTGTAATTGTTGCGGGCGGGTGTGCATCAATTGCTGGTGTAGATCATTTGGTTTCGGAAGCTCTGGGTGTACCAACATACATTGCAAATCCATTTGTGAATATGGAAATATCTTCACGAGTAAATCCAAACAATTTGGGTAAAGATGCACCAGCAATGCTCGTTGCGTGTGGTTTGGCGTTACGGAGTTTTGACTAATGATCAAAATTAACTTATTGCCATGGCGTGAAGAATTACGCAAAAAAAAGCAACAGGTATTTGTCAATTCTTTGGGAATTTCTATGGCATTTACGGCGTGTATTTTTGTAGGCATTCATTTGTACATTACGGAGTTACAAGAATATCAAGAACAGCGTAACAAAATGTTGCAAGATGAAATTGCTTTGTTAGACAAACAAATTGTTGATATTAAAAATATTGAAGAACAAAAAACGCGTTTGATTAACAAAATTAACGTGATTCAAAACTTACAGCGTTCACGTCCAGAAATTGTACATTTATTTAACGAAATTCCACGCACCACGCCAGATGGTTTATTTATGACAAAATTAACACGCACAGGACGTGATTTGATTCTTGAGGGTAAATCACAATCTAATTCCTTGGTGTCAGCGTTTATGAGTTCCATTCAAAATTCACCTTGGTTAATTACACCGTCATTAGATGTCATTCAAACAATTGATAAAACCGATAAATCAGCACCAGATAAAACAAATAACCTAGAAAAACTAAATAATTTTGTTTTACGCACAAAACAACGTGATTTGCCTGAAGTGAAATAATTATGAACATATCAGAAATCAATTTTGCAGATATAGATTGGGATTTTAACGTTGCGTGGAGCTGGCCGCGTCCTGTAAGAATTGCTGTAATTCTTTTGAGTTGTATTTTAATTTTAGGGGCTGGTATTTATTACGACACGCTAGATCAAGTGAAAATTTTAGAAACAACACATAAAAAAGAAATTGAATTAAAAGCGTTATTTGTACTCAAACATAATCAAGCTGTAAATTTACCTGAATATCAACAACAGCTCAGAATAATTAAACAAAGGTTGCATGACTTTATCAAACAAATGCCAATGGAAGAGGAAATTGCGGGCTTGTTAATTGATATTTCTCAAACGGGCATTGCAAGCGGCTTAGAATTTAAGTTATTCAAACCCGCGCCACCAATTCGACAAGAGTTTTATTCTGAATTACCTATTAACGTTGAAGTGACTGGGAAATATGAGGAGCTATGTTTGTTTATTAGTGGATTAGCCGCATTACCGCGTATCGTGACAGTTCATGATTTGGTAATTGTTCCTGTTGATAAAACTAAAATTGGCAAACAAAGTGCTATGTTAATGTCAGTGTTAGTAAAAACATACCGCGAGAATAAGAGTACGCCAGATGCCAAATAACACCGCATTTTCAACTTGTATTCGTTTTATATTGATTGTCACGGTGGCAACTTACTTAACAGCGTGTGGTGATGAAGATTTTACGGATTTACAGCGATATATTGATAGCATTAAGAATAGACCGCACGAACCCGTCAAACCGCTACCTGAATTTCAAACCATTGAGCCTTTTGTTTTCAAAGCTGAAGAGAATTTGCGTGATCCATTTAAGCCATTTGAAAAAGCGAAAACAACGGATGATGATATTGACGAATCTGAAGAGCCCGATAACGGCATTCGTCCTGATTTTGGTAGAGCAAAGGAACCATTGGAAGCCTTCTCGCTAAGTGGCATGAAAATGGTCGGGACAATTACGATGAATTCTGTGTTCTGGGCTTTGATTAAAAGCGATAACAATATTATTTATCGTGTGAAAGTCGGCAATCATATGGGGAAAAATGACGGTAAAATTACGCACATCGATAAAAAGAAAATAGAATTAGTTGAAATCATGCCAGGCAAATCAGGGCGTTTTGTTGAACAACCCACGACTTTAACTTTAATGGAGTAACTATGATCACTGCGTTTTTATGGAAAACTAACGTGCGATTGAATGTGTTAATCACGTTTTTGTTGCTTTCTTTTATCACCGTGACGGGGCAAAGTGCAGAGCCATTAACTTTAACTGCAATTAACTTTTCATCACAATCAAGCGATAAATTGCAGGTTCAAATAGATTTATCTGACAAAGCAATTGCGCCAAAAATTTTTAAAACAGACAATCCAGCGCGTGTGGTACTTGATTTTGCGGCAGTTAAAAACGGACTGACTAAAAAAATTTATCCTATCAATCAAGGACCCGCATTAAATGCTTATGTGATTGAAGCGGACGAGCGAGTTCGAGTCATTGTAAATTTAATGGAGTCCATGGCTTACGACATAAAAACAGAAAACAATAAAGTATTGCTGACTTTAACCCCTAGCGCAGAGGCAAAAATCGTCAACGCAAATAAATCCATTCAAAAACCACTCGTAAAATTGAGTACGCCAGAAACGACAAAATCGACGAATGCTAAAGTTGCCGCATTTATTCCAGAGCAGTCAATTAGTGGATTCGACTTTAAGCGTGGCGACAAAAGTGAAGGGCGAATTTTAGTATCGTTAGCAAACCCGAATACGTTAGTTAATTCCAAAAAAGAAAGCGGTAAAGTCATTATCAACTTTTTAAATACACAACTTCCCGATGGTTTAGCGAAAAGGTTGGACGTTTCAGAATTTGCGACACCTGTTAAATTTATTGATACCGTTTCAGCAAAACAAGAAACCACATTGACCGTCACAACAGTGAATGAACTTTATGATTATTCCGTTTTTCAAACAGAAGGTTTATTAACGATTGAATTTCGCCCGTTAAGTGACGAAGAAAAGGTCAAACAAGAAAAAGATCGTGTGAAATACACAGGGGATAGATTGTCATTGAATTTTCAAGACATTGAAATTCGCAATATCATCGCAATTTTAGCCGAATTTACAGGGCAAAATATGGTTGCTGGCGAAGATGTATCAGGCAATATAACGTTAAAACTCGATGACGTGCCTTGGGATGAAGCTCTCGAATTTATTTTGATGACCAAAGATTTAGGCAAATATCAAACGGGGAACGTCACATTGATTTCACCGCTCGACAAAATAAAAGATTACAAAGAAAAACAGCAAAAAATGGAGGAGGTGGTTGAAAAATCCGATCCACTCGTTACTGAGTACATTAAAATCAACTTTGCTAAAGCGGAAAGTTTTAAAAGTTTGCTAAATGGCATGGACACGGGCGCATTTGGGAGTTGTGGAGCGGGAGACACAAGTAACAGCAGTTCGTCATCTTCAAGCACAAGCAGTTCAAGCAGTAGCGATCAGCCAACCAATACACAGCAATCTTCTCCAATGTCTGGAATAAACAGAGCAAATAGATTGCAAAGCAGCAATTCTTCAAGCGAAGGTGTGAGCATGAATCCTGAGGAAAATCGCCTTTTATCCACACGCGGTTCAGCGATTGTTGATTCACGCACCAATATGTTGATTGTGAAAGACACCGCTAAAAAGTTGGAAGATGTTAAAAAACTCATTCACCAACTAGATGTGCCAGTCCAGCAAGTGATGATTGAATCTCGCATTGTGATTGCCGATGATTCTTTTGCTAAAAATTTAGGTGTTAAATTTGGAGCAGGCAAACAAGGCGTAATCAACGGCAATACAGGGTATGCAATCGGTGGTGCAGGAACTCACGGCAATGTCACGCAAAGTGCCGACGGTTCAATGGGTGAACTAAAAGATTCACTGTTTGATTTGGGTGCAGAAAAAATAGGTGCGACTCCCGTTGGTGCATTAGGAATGACATTAGCCAAAGGTGCGGATTATGTTTTGAACTTGGAAGTACAAGCGTTGCAAACAGACGGACGTGGTGAAAGCATTTCTAATCCGCGTGTGATGACCATGAATCGTTGCACCGCACACATTACACAGGGTGTACAAGTGCCTTACACTACAGCAGTTGCTTCAGGTTCATCGGCATTGCCACAAACACAATTTAAAGATGCGACGTTAGCTTTAAATGTCACACCACAAATTACACCAAGTGGTTCGGTGTTGATGAATTTAGTGATTAAAAAGGACAATGTCAACGAAGCGGCAAGTGCGGGTTTAGGGGGTAACAAAGTTTTAGATAAACGCGAAATTCAAACGTCAGTTTTAGTTGAAGACGGGGAAACCATTGTATTGGGTGGTGTGTATGAAGATAACGATTCGCTAACTAAAAACAAAATTCCATTTTTCGCGGATTTGCCGTGGGTTGGTGATTTTTTTACCAATAGTGCAAATAAAAATAACAAAAAAGAGCTGTTAATTTTCGTTACACCAAAAATTGTCAAAGACAATATAACAGCTCGGTAAAGTGTCATTGCAACTTACAAATTTTGGGGTTGTGCGTAAAGACAAATTAACTTAGTTATTTCAATTTAACTTAATAAACAGCAAATGGAAAGCATGAAACAATCTGAAAATATTTATTTAATTGGGCTGATGGGCGCAGGAAAAACCACAATCGGGCGGCAATTGGCTCGTACTTTAAAATTGCCGTTTTACGACAGTGACAAAGCTATTGAAGAGCATACTGGCGTGGACGTTGCTACTATTTTTGAATTTGAAGGCGAAGAAGGTTTTCGCAATCGCGAGCAAAAAATGCTTAAAGAACTCACCCAACTAAAAGGCATTGTCATGGCGACAGGTGGTGGCGCAATTTTGCGTGAAGAAAATCGACAATTACTAACACAAAATGGATTTGTGATTTATTTGTATTGTGACATGGATACCTTACTTGAGCGCACACGCCGTGATACGCAACGCCCGTTATTGGATACGGAAGATCCAAAATCGCGGCTGGAATCGTTGTTTGCAGAACGTCAACCTTTGTACTCAGTCAGTGCAGATTTAACCGTTGACACAGGCGTTATGCAAAGCAAGGATGTTGTGACGCATATTTTAGAAATTTACGAAGCGACTCAAAATTAAACTTAGGTCTCGCATGAAAACATTAACCGTCGCGTTAAATGAACGCAGTTATCCGATTTACATTGGCAAAGATTTGCTAAAACAAGCAGATTTATTGACTGGTCACATTAAATCAAAACAAATTGTCGTGGTGACAAATGAAACGGTTGCGCCTTTGTATTTGCAAACAGTTTTACAACACTTGAATGAATACCACGTTGAAACAGTGATTTTGCATGATGGCGAGCAATTCAAAACGTTAGATTCGGTTAATCTTATTTTTGACAAATTGTTAGCGTGTAAATTTAGTCGAAACGCGACATTGATTGCTTTAGGCGGTGGTGTCATTGGTGATATGGGTGGCTTTGCGGCAGCGTGTTATCAGCGAGGAATTAGTTTTATTCAAATTCCCACAACATTATTGGCTCAGGTTGATTCTTCTGTGGGTGGAAAAACGGGCGTGAATCATGTGCTTGGTAAAAATATGATTGGCGCGTTTTATCAACCTCAAGCAGTCATTATTGACGTTGATGTTTTGGATACGTTGGATGATCGTCAATTTAAAGCAGGTTTAGCCGAAGTGATTAAATACGGATTGATTCGAGATTTACCATTTTTTGAGTGGTTAGAAAAAAATATCGACGCTTTATTGATGCGCGATAAAACCGCCATCACTTATGCAATTGAACATTCCTGTCGCACGAAAGCCGAAATAGTTGTTGCTGATGAACATGAGGGCGGTGTGCGTGCCACGTTGAATTTAGGTCACACTTTCGGACACGCAATTGAAACGGGAATGGGTTACGGAACGTATTTACACGGCGAAGCCGTTGCAATCGGAACGTGTTTAGCTGCAAATTTGTCACATCGAAAAGGTTTGTTAAATGACGAAGATGTTGGACGAATAATTGCCTTATTTAAACGTACAGGGCTTCTGGTTAAATCACCAGCAGAATTAAGTACAGAACAATTTATTGATTTAATGTCTGTAGATAAAAAAAATGTAGATGGCGAAATTCGTGTCATTTTGCTCGAAGCAATTGGTAAAGCTACTTTACCTACAAACATTGATAATTTCTCGCTAATGCAAACTTTACAAACTTATGAGCGATAACGATCTTTTTCCGACGGATTTAAATAACAACTCTTTCGATGAAGAGGGCGGAGAAGATTTGCCGCTGATTACCAAAGAACGCACGCAAAAATTCGAGTTATTACTACATCTCATTCCAAATTTGAAGCAACATTTAATTTTAAGTGGTGCATCGGGAATGGGTAAAACCTTGTTACTCGATATGCTTTATGACCTTGATCGTGAGGCGTGGCAATGTTGTTTTGTGCAAGGCAATGCAGAATTAAGTTTTGAGCAAATTGAAGCACAGCTCACCAAAACGATGTTGCGAAATAAGCACGAATCGTTAGATAAGGCATTCCATGATTTTCAGGAACAACACAAAAAAATTGTGTTAATTATTGATGATGCGGGTTTGTTGGTTTCGGGTTTAATGACGACACTCATTGACTACGCTGTCAGTCAACCCGCATTAAAACTGATTTTTTCACTGACACCAGCAGATCGCCAAAATCATCGTAAAACAGACAAAGGACTCGATAACTGCTATTTAGTAGAAATTCCTGCATTAACGAAACGACAATGCTTGTCTTTTTTACGTCATTTAGCTTCTAAGCCTCGTACTTACGATGTTATGCAAAATATGGATGCAAAGTTACTAGATAAAATTTATCGTGAAACGCAAGGAAATCCAGGACTGCTAATCGCTCATTTCAAACAACTCTCACGCGACAAACAAAATGATTACACAAAGTGGCTGTTAGGTTTTGCTGGATTGCTTATTGCGACAATTTGTATCAATCAAGGTGTTCGTTATTTCAAAGGAAAATCAGCAAATGACGCACTAATTTTACCTGCTGAAAACGTTGAAAATGTTTCGTCGGTGATTGAAAAAAACACCACGTTGCCAACTGAATCAGTTATCAAAAACGATACGGACATCGTTCCAGAATTTAAACTCGATATTGAGCAAATGCACGCCCCCGTCGCAACTAATTCAGTAACCACAACAGAATCAGAAACGGTTGCTTCAGTTGAAAAATCGCCTGAAAAACCATTATCGGAAACGCTTGAAACACCCACAGAAAAAGCCGCACCTGAACCCGTTGTTGATGTTAAATCGACGGTTGAAAACGAAAAAGTGACACAGCCTGTTGTTTCTGAACCTGCTAAAATTATTCCCATTGTTGAAGCTCCAATTCAACCCCAAAATGTTGTGCCTATTGTAGCTGCTCCAATTTCTAAACTTCCTGTAATTGCAACACCACTTGCACCAACAATAGCGTTTCCAAAAGTTGAGCCCGCAGCAGGCGTAAAAATTCAACCATTACCAGAGAAAGCAACGATTACAACGCTCCCACTCGTTGCACCTGAAGTTAAAAATGAACCTCAAAAACTTGATATTAAAGCGATTGAAATTCCCGTTATTAAAGAAAAAAAATCGAAAGTTAATGACGTGATCAGTAAAACGGAAATGGAAAAAACTGAATCGACTAAAAAAGCAGTTTTAATCGATAAAATTAGTAAATTGAAAGAAGCGAAAGAGTCTAAATCAACAGCACAAAAAGTTGCTTTTCGAGAAAAAATTACTGCAAAAAAAGTCGAAAAAAAGATAGAAACGCAAGTAAAAAAAATTGACGTAAAAGATCTGAAAGAGGCAAAAAAAGTTAACGTTGTAACACCGTCACCGCCTGTGACTGCCTCTTACACATTACAATTGATTACATTATCGAGCGATGCTGCAATTACAAAATTTCAGAAAAAATATCTAACGCTAAATAAGGATTTTCGTGTGGTAAAATCAGGTATTGAAGGGCAAGAGCGTTTTGCCTTGATGTATGGTGGTTTTGCAAATATCGAAGAGGCCACAAAAGCCAGACAAACTTTGCCGCCTGAATTTGCAAGCGCACTACCGAGAAAATTAAATCCTACGCCCTAACTTCAAACAATTATGACTACATTAAAAAACGATACGTTTATCAAAGCACTGTTGAAACAACCAACGGAATACACGCCGATTTGGATGATGCGTCAAGCTGGGCGTTATTTGCCTGAATATCGCAAAGTGCGTGAAGAAGCGGGGAGTTTTATGGCACTTTGCACCAACCCCGAATTGGCTTGTGAAGTAACTTTGCAACCGTTACGTCGTTTTGATTTTGATGCTGCAATTTTATTTTCAGATATTTTGACAATTCCTGTTCTTATTTAAATTATCTCAATATTTATTCAATT
>CAIRCR010000549.1 GCA_903877065.1 uncultured Pseudomonadota bacterium | reverse complement strand
GCAATGTTTTACAGTTCAAAAGCCTACAGCCAGCAGTTATCGATTGGTGAAAATTATCACAAACTCAAGCCCGTTATTTTTCTAGGTATTTTGAATTTTGATGCGTTCTCTAATTCGACAAACCATTTTTCACGGCATTTGATAATTAACCGTGAAAACCATCAACATGATTTGAAAGATTTGGAATGGAATTTTATTGAGTTAAAAAAGTTCAAGAAAGCCGAGCAAGAACTCGTCACGGTTGCTGACAAGTGGATTTATTTCATTCAACAAGCCATAACGTTAGACCATATTCCTGAAAATGCGAACACTGCCGCTTTGAAGTTGGCTTACGAAATTGCAGAGCAACATCAATGGACAGCTGAAGAACTCGCTATCTACGATGCGCAAGAAATGGAAATCCACCGAAGTCAAAACGTAATTGAAACAGCACGAATGGAAGCACTTGCAGAAGGCATCGAGCAAGGCAAACTCGAAATTGCTAAAAACTTACTCGCTACCATGAACGACACACAAATTACCGAAATAACAGGATTAAACATTTCTGTCATCACGCAATTGCGAAACGACATTTAATTCGACCACAAGAGATACTTTAATGAACTTACCCAATTACAAACCCGATTACATCAGCGAACAAGAATATCTTGAACGTGAAGAAATTAGCGACATAAAACACGAGTATTTTGATGGTGAAATTTTTGCGATGTCGGGAGCAAAAGCAAATCATCAACGAATAACAGGAAATGTCTTTGCTGAATTACGCAATCATTTAAAAGGCACACCATGCGAAGCGTTTAGCTCTGATATGAAAGTTCGCGCCGATAATGGCAATAAATACTTTTACCCTGATGTGGTTGTCAGTTGTAATCAAGAGGGTGAGAGTGATTTTACGGAATCGCCGCGCCTCATTGTTGAAGTTTTATCAGACTCAACACGCAAATTTGACCAGAATTTAAAACGTCTTGTTTATCAAACAATTCCAACGTTGGAAGAATACGTTTTAATTGAACAAGATCGTGTTGAAATTGTTGTATTTAGGAAGTCTGACCAATGGCGACCGACTTATTATTACATTGACGACGACATTACTTTTACTTCGATTGATTTAACATTGTCCGTGTTAGAGCTTTATCAGCGCGTCGATAATCAAGGAATGCGTGACTTTTTGAAAACACTCGAAGAAACTAAAAACGAAATTTAATCTGGAAAAAAACCATGAAAACAAAACTTCTCCCGCTTTTATTTTTCACGTTTACAGCCAGTGCCGCAGATCTTTCAACCACGTTCAGCAGCACCTACAGCAAAGTGACCGTTAATAACACCATCACTTACACAGGCAGTGTCGTCAACAAAGGCTCCGACACCGCAAGTAATGTGCAATTACTTTTTTATATGCCCCCCAAAAACATAAATATCGGCAATCTGCCTTCGGGTTGTTACAGTGCAAATACCAAAATAATTTGTAACGTCGGCGAACTTAACGCAGGTGACAGCGCAACTCGCTCCGTCAGTGTTTTTTACACAAAAAAAGGCGCGAATTTTGTCAGCGTGAACGCCGTCACCGATAGCAACGACACCAATTACAGCAACAATTCCACTCGTTTGACAACCAACGTCACCGATTCAACAAATACTGCAAATTTGCCGTTAATTCCAAACCTTTTCAGCGCGAAAGTGTCGCCAACATCAATCGTGCAAGGAAACGCTTTAACATTTACCGCCAATTTAGACGCACCTTTGCCAAACGGTTACAGCGTTAAAGTGAATTACGATTATTCCAATTACGCCATGAACGGCTCGGGAACAAATTACAGTTTCTCCAACACGCCAAACTCAACAGGTTTAAAAACATTCAAAACAGGCATTTACGACAGCTACAACAACTTAAAAAGTGAAATGACTGGCACCTTTGAAGTCACCAAACAAAACACCGCGCCCACACTTTCAATTATCAGTGGCGCAGACACAGCAACCGCTGGCACGGTTTACACTTTGCAATTGCAAGCGAACGACACAGACGGCAATTTAAGCAACATTCAAATCACCAACTGGGGCGACGGTTCAAGCGATTATCAAAACGCAACCAACAACAGCACCCTTTCGTTTTCACACACCTTCAACAGCGCAGGCACTTACACGATTTCAGCAATTGCCAACGACAACGCAAGCGCAAGCAGTTCGACCGTTTCTAAAACCGTCACCGTTTCAAATGTTGTCGTAACGCCGCCACCCGTCACAAGCACAACGGGCTACACCAAAATTGCCAACAACGGTTCTGTGCTTTCGGATTCTGCCAAACTCGGCACAAATCCAACCGATTGGGCTTGCACAAAAGACAATAAAACAGGCTTGATTTGGGAAGTTAAAACCGATGATGGTGGCTTGCGCGATAAAGATTGGTATTACAGTTGGTACAAGCCCGAAGGCGACAATGGTGGCAATGCGGGTTATCAAAACGGTAACGGTCATCCTGAATGGTGCAAAGGCAGTGAATGTGATACTTACGCCTTCACTAATGCCGTGAATAAACAAGGTTTGTGCAGCGCAAGTAATTGGCGAGTGCCGTCGATAGATGAATTGAAAGGATTATTGACAAAGACAAGCACTCTCAATCAACCGCTTAATCAAAATCTCTATATTGACGCTAACTACTTTCCTAACACAATGTATTGGTTTTGGTCTTCTTCGCCTTATGTTGGCTTTAGTAGCCTTGCGTGGTATGTCAACTTCAGCGGCGACTACTCGGGCGGCTACGGTAAGAACGGCTACAATTATGTTCGGTTAGTTAGGTAGCGGACAGTGTTTTGCGTTTTTGTTTTGGTTTTTGAAAAAGGAAATAATGAAATGTTACAGGTAAGCAAATATAACGAAAGCCAACTCACTCAGATGGCGACAGTGGTAGGAAAATCCGTTGATGAAATGCTCACGACGCTGATTGAAGTTTATCAGGATACGTTGGACGTAAAAGAAGCCGAGGAAGCCTTAAAAGAAGAGGGCGTAATTTCTTTATCTCAACTTAAAGAAAAATATGCCCTTTGACATTTTGCTCAAACCTTCGGCGGAAAAGTCTTTTTCAAAATTGCCGAAATCGGAACAAATCAAGGTTTTTGATGTGTTAGAGCAACTGGCAGTTAATCCGTTGCCTAATGGCGTTAAAAAACTCAAATCGACAGAATCCTTATATCGAATTCGTGTGGGAGATTATCGAGTGATTTACAGCATTCAAAATAAGATTTTGACAGTAACGATTTTAAAAATTGGGCATCGAAGTGATGTTTATCGGTAGAGGAATTTTTTTATGAGTTTAGCAATTAGCAAAATGGCTTATGTGAGCGAACAAGATTATCTTGAAGCCGAAAAAGTGAGCGACGTAAAACACGAGTATTTTGATGGTGAAGTTTTTGCGATGGCAGGTGCGAGCCGAAGCCATCAACGCATTATTTCAAATTTAGTCATCGACATTGGCACACATTTGAAAAATACGCCGTGTGAAGTATTCAGTTCTGATATGAAAATACGAGCAGATAAAGGTAAAAAATACTTCTATCCCGACGTGATTGTGAGCTGCACGAAAGGCGATGGCGACAGCCATTTTGAAGAATCACCGCGCATCATTGTTGAAGTGTTATCAAATTCAACGCGAAAATTTGATAAAGATTTGAAGCGCACTTGTTATCAAACGATTCCGAGTTTGGAAGAATATGTGCTGATTGAGCAAGACCATGTTGACATTGAAATCAGTCGAAAATCTCAAGATTGGCGTTCGAGTTATTATTTTCTGGGGGATGACGTGACGTTTGAATCGATAGGTTTAACACTGCCCGTTTTGGAAATTTATCAGCGCGTTGAGAATCAAGAATTACGAGATTTTTTTGCGAAACACGAAACAACTACTACTGAAATTTAGAGAGCAATTTTATGTTTAATCAAAATCCAACAGGTAGCGCGACCGCTGTTTTGGCGGCAACTGCACCGAATACAAGTTACACCCTTTACGAAACGAATTTATTAGAAGGATTTTATGACCCTGACGGCGATACGCTTTATGTGGCAAGTTTAGCGGCTGAAAATGGTGAAGTTATCGATTTTGGAAATGGTCAATGGCAATTTGTCATAGATACAAATTTTTACGGCGCAGTGACGCTGAATTATTTGGTAAGTGATGGAAAAGGCGGAGATACGCAAGCGGCATTGTCATTTAACATTACGACACCACAAGCTACACCAACAGGTAGCGTCACGATTTTAGGCACAGCCCAACAAAATCAAACATTAACGGCGAGCAATAATTTAGCCGATGCCAATAACATCGTGGGAAGTATCAATTATCAATGGTTTAGCGATGGCAACGTTGTTTCAAATCAAAATTATTACGCGCTCACTCAAAACGATGTTGGT
>CAIRCR010000548.1 GCA_903877065.1 uncultured Pseudomonadota bacterium | reverse complement strand
CGCCACTTCCGCCCCGCCAGACTGGACGGGAAATAGGACACGGAATGCGCGCAGATGCTGGCTTCCATGCTCCGCCAGGCCGGCGTATAAGGCGTGCGTCAGATGGCCGGGTGACCGCGGGCCTCGCAAGAGGTTCGAGGAAAGTCCGGACTCCACTGGGCAGAGTGCCAGATAATGACTGGGAGGCGTGAGCCTACGGAAAGTGCAGCAGAAAATATACCGCTAAATTTGCTTTGGTAAATCAGTAAGGTTGAAATGGTGCGGTAAGAGCGCACCGCGCAACTGGTAACAGGTGTGGCAGTGAAAACCCCACTCGGAGCAAGATCAAATAGGGAAGCAAACGTCCGCCCTGGCGGCTTTCGGGTAGATTGCTTGAGCGGCAGAGTGATTTGTCGCCTAGATGAATGACTGTCCTAGACAGAATCCGGCTTATAGATCAACTCTTTCACTTAATGATTTAAGATTTACATGATGTTCGACTTTCGAGTCCCCTTCGTTTAAATATCACATATAAATTATAATTTGCGCAGTCAATTTTTCCCTTTGATTACCCCTAATTCATGAAACATCCCCCTCGTTCGTCGCGCTTTTCTTCTTGGTGCGAGCAGCTTTTGTTTAACTTTCCTTGGCTTATTGTTTTCGCTTCATTATTGCTTTGTATTGGCACAAGTTATTACGTCTACGAGCATTTGACAGTGAATACAAATACCGCTGAAATGCTTTCGCCCGATTTGCCATTTCAACAAAATCAACGCCGAATCGATCAGGCTTTCCCGCAAGATGCTTACACGACACTATTCGTTATCGATGCCAATTCACCCGAAGAAGCCACGCAAAACGCCACGAAATTGGTCAATTTACTTCGCGCCAAACCAGATCATTTTTCGTCGGTTTATATTCCGACTGATAACGATTTTTTTCGTAAGCAAGCGTTGCTGTATTTAGAAACGCCTGATTTAGAAACCGTCGCAAAACAACTCACGGACGCGCAACCCTTTATTGGGCATTTGGCGCAAAATTATTCGCTCGATGGCTTATTAGACATCGTTCAACAAGCCTTAAACGAAAAAGAAAATGCCTTGCCGATGGATTTAAACCCATTATTACTGGCTGTCGATAACACGATTAATGCGCAAATCAATAACAAATCGTCTTCACTTTCGTGGCAGACGTTGTTGGCGAATAACAAACTGAGCGACGACGCAAAACGCGTTTTAATTGTCGCAAAACCCGTTGTACATTTTGATGAAATGTTGCCAATGGATGCCGCACAAACAACAGCGCGTGAAACGGCTCAAAAAATCATGAACGAAAATCCCACCGTGCGCGTGCGAATTACGGGCGAAAGTGCGCTAGAACATGAAGAACTAGAAAGTGTAAGCAACAGCGCGACTTTCGCGGGAATTGCCTCGTTAGTGTTAGTTTTTTTGGTGCAGTGGGTGGGCTTTCATTCGTTGCGATTACTGGTGATTACCTACATTGTTTTAATCATGGGACTGATTTTAACGGCAGGTTTTGCAGCTATTACGGTTGGACATTTGAACGTCATTTCAATTGCGTTTGCGAGTTTGTATATTGGTTTGGGTGTCGATTATGCCGTTCATATTTGTTTGTATTATCGTGAGCGCAAGGCGCGTGGTTATTCCAACATGGAGGCAATTCACCACAGCATGAAAGGCGTTGGCTCGTCGTTATTTTTGTGTGCATTGACAACAGCGTTGGGATTTTTGGCATTTATTCCGACTGATTACGCTGGCGTTTCTGAATTGGGCATTATTTCGGGTGGCGGTATTTTTATTGGTTTGATTATTTCACTAACGGTTTTACCCGCGTTGCTTTGCATTTTGCCCGTCAATAATCCACAACCCATTAAATCTCGATTTGCGCCACAATTTATCGTCACCTTCCCTTTTCATTATGCAAAATCGATTCGCGTTATTTCGATTTTGTTGGCAATTGGCGCGTGTTGTATTTTGACCAAATTAACGTTCGATGCAAATCCGATTAACTTGCGTGACCCGAAAAGTGAATCGGTTTCGACAATTAAAGATTTATTGAAATCTAAAAATGATTCGCCATTTGCCGTCACAGGTTTAGTGCCTAATTTGGATGACGCGAATGCGTTAGCTGTGAAAATGAAAGCGTTACCCGCGGTTCATGAAACGATTACGTTAAGCAGTTTTGTTGCTGAAAATCAGGACGAAAAATTAGCAATTATCGATGATTTAAATTTGATGCTTGGCAATCAACTCGAAAATTTCAACGTCACGTTGCCAGAAAATCATGAACAACGTGCCGCGCTGGTAAAATTCAATGAAAATTTAAAACGTGCCATTGCTGACAAAACGCCAAATGCACCCATTGAAACACTCGAAAAATTACAAAATCACGTTGAAATTCTCTTGCTCGCACACAGTGATGAACCCGAACTTTACGCACAATTAGAAAAAAATATGTTGGGTTTATTGCCTTATACTTTGGAGCGTTTACGAACCAGTTTGAGTGCGACAGCGTTTGACTTACAAACGATTCCAGATGAACTTCGCTCACATTGGGTCAGTAAAAATGGGTTTTACAAAGTTTTAATTACACCCGTCAAAGACCAAAATATCGAAGTCAATATGAAAGAATTTGTCGCACAAATTAAAAGTGTCGATGATGCAGTTTCAGGTTTACCGATTGCCAATGAAGCGGGCGGTGATGCTGTCGTAAAAGCCTTTTTGCAAGCGTTTGGTGGTGCGTTTAGTGCGATTACGTTATTGCTTTGGGCAATTTATCGTCGTTTCACACACATGGCATTGGTGATTGCGCCGTTAATGTTAGCGGCTTTGTTAACTGGGGCGACAAATGTGTTGCTTGATAATCCGTTCAATTTTGCCAACGTGATTGCGTTGCCATTGTTGCTGGGAATGGGGATTGATAGCAGTATTTTGATTATGCACCGTTTACATTTTAATTTAAACGAAGACGAGAATCTGTTGCACAGCAGTACAACACGCGGGATTATTTTTAGTTCGATTACAACGTTGTGCAGTTTTTCGAGTTTGTCATTTACGAATCATCAAGGTATGGCAAGCATGGGCTTGTTGTTGTCGATTGGTTTATTTTTTACGGTGATTTGCTCACTGATTGTGCTACCAGCTTGGAGTGGAAAGCGTGTTTAAATCAACGTTTCTGTGTCTAAGCGTGTTTTTGCGGGCTGAGTTTTTGCACGGATGTTATCATTTAATTTTTTATGGTTAAGAGTTCAACAATGAAAGAACAATTTGATGTCGTAATTGTTGGTGGTGGCATGGTCGGCGCGGCGGTGGCTTGCTGTTTGGGTGGAAGTCATTTAAAAATCGCGGTAATTGAAAACGAATTTCCACCCGAATTTAACGAGGCACAACCTCACGATTTGCGCGTGTCTGCGTTGAGTATTGCGTCAAAAACAATTTTAGAAACCATTGGCGCGTGGCAAGGCATTGAACATCGAAGATTTTGCCCATTCAAACGAATGCGCGTGTGGGAAACGGCTGGCGATACCGAATTTTGTAGCGACGATATTGGACGCAGTGAATTGGGCTACATTGTCGAAAATCGCGTGACGCAATTGGCATTATTGGAACGTTTACAATCGTTTGAAAATATCGAACTGATTTGCCCCGCGCGAATCGAAACGCTCAATTATTCCAATCATGACGACAGTGAATTGATTTTAAACAACGGTCGGACGTTGACCACGAAATTATTGGTGGCGGCAGATGGCGCACAATCGAAAATACGCCAGGGCGTAAATTTAGGGGTAACGAGTTGGGATTATCAGCAACACGCGATGGTGATTTATATTGAAACGGCTTATCCACAACAAGATATTACTTGGCAACGTTTTGTTGCGTCAGGACCGCAAGCATTTTTGCCATTAACAGGTAATTTTGGCTCAATCGTTTGGTACAATTCGCCCGATGAAGTGAAACGTTTACACACTTTGTCACCTGAAAATTTAAAACAAGAATTGATGGCAACATTTCCAGATTGTTTGGGTGAGGTGAATCGCGTGATTGCTGTGACAAGTTTTCCACTTAAACGTCAACACGCGCAACATTACGTCAAACATGGCGTGGCTTTAGTCGGTGACGCTGCACACACCATAAATCCATTGGCGGGACAGGGCGTGAATATCGGTTTACTTGACGCGGCGGCATTAGCAGAAGTCATTTTAGACGCAACAAAACAAGGGCGTAGTATTTCTGATTTGAGCGTTTTAAAGCCTTATGAAAAAATGCGCCACACCGAAAATTTGAAAATGATGACCGTGATGGACGTGTTTTATCAAGCGTTCAGCAATGAATTTTTACCGCTCAAATTTTTACGCAATTTGGGTTTGGGTTTGGCGGAGCGTGTCACACCGTTAAAAAATAAAATAATGCGTAACGCAATGGGTTTAGACGGTGTGTTGCCTAAATTAGCGCGAGGAGAGCATTTGTTATGACCACAAACTATATTGTCGCAACACAAACGTGGTTAGCTAACGTCGTAATTGCTCGCAACATTTGCCCGTTTGCCGAACAGGTTTGGAAAAATGATGGCATTCGATTTACGGTTGAAACGGCGACAGAAATCGAAGCGAGTTTATTAAATCTAATCATTGAATGTGAACGCTTAGACAGCGATGAAAGCATTGAAACAACGTTGTTAATTTATGCGAATGCGTTTGCCGATTTTGATGAATACTTGGATTTTGTGTCATTAGCACAGGGGTTGCTTGAAGCTCAAAATTACGAAGGTGTTTATCAATTGGCAAGTTTTCATCCTAATTATTGTTTTGAAGGCGCGACAGAAGATGACGCGGCAAATTATACGAATCGTTCACCGTATCCGATGCTGCATTTGTTGCGTGAAAGTAGTTTAGAAAATGCGTTGAGGAATTATCCGAATCCTGAAATGATTCCCGCGAATAACATCCAATTGTTGCGTCAATTGGGATTAGAAAAAATGCAAACGACTTTGGAAGCGTGTTATGAATGAAATTAACGAAGCGATTGCTCAATACGGTCAATGGGTTTACTTATTGATATTTCTTTGGGCGGCTTTAGAAGGTGAAACATTTGTTATTTTTGCAGGTTTTGCCGCGCATTTAGGTTATTTAAGCCTTGAAGGATTGATTCTTTCAGCGTGGCTTGGCAGTTCCTTTGGCGATCAAGTCTTTTTTTGGTTAGGGCGATATTTTGGAATCCCCATTCTGACGCGTTTTTCCAAACTCAAGCCCAGTGTTGAGAAAGTTCTGGGCTGGTTAGAACGTTATCCGATTCCTTTTATTCTGTCTTATCGTTTCACATACGGCATACGAAATGTAAGTAGTATAGCCGCTGGCATGAGTAATTTAACGTGGCAAAAATTTGGTTTTTGGAATTTGGTTGCCGCACTGATTTGGTCAGTCGCGTTTTCGGGCTTCGGCTATTTTTTTGGTGATGCCGTCGCCCACTTATCAGAGAAAGAAAACGCTGTTGATTTAGGTGTTCAGGGAATTATGTTGGCGATATTGGGTTTGTTGCTGTCATTTTTGGCAGTTCGCGCCATCATCATGCACGTTCAAAAAAGGTATTTCAGTTGACGCTATTCAACATCGCGCAACAAAGCAAGCATCGCGTCTACCGACATTTTGCCGCTGAGTTCGCCACCTTCAAGTAGGCTATTTGCTAAGTCGCGCTTGTGATGATGAAGCGCGACAATTTTATCTTCAATTGTATCTTTTGCCACAAGGCGATAAATCGTGACGGGGCGTTTTTGACCCATTCGATGCGCTCTGTCTGAGGCTTGATCTTCGACCGCTGGATTCCACCACGGATCCATGTGAATCACATAATCAGCGGCAGTTAAATTTAACCCCGTTCCGCCCGCTTTTAAACTGATTAAAAATAAGTCACCTTCACCTGCTTGAAACGCATTCATCGCTTGTTTGCGTTTTGCAATCGGCGTTGAACCGTCTAAATAATGGTAAGGAATGCCTTTGCTGTCGAGTAATTCACGAATCAACGTTAAATGTCCAACGAATTGACTAAACACCAGAGCTTTGTGACGACTTTCGAGTAATTCATCAACCAATTCTTCAAACGCTTGTAATTTCGAGCTGCTGATTGTGCTTTCGTCAAAAACTAAACGTGGGTGACAACACGCACGACGTAACTTCATAATTTCAGCCAAAATTTGCAATTGTTGTCCTGATTGCGCGGTCGCGTTTTGCATCACTTGCAACGCACTTCGACGCAGTGCTTCATACATGGCGCGTTCATCAGGACTTAATTCAATGTGCAATGTCACTTCCGTGCGAGCGGGTAATTCAGTCAACACGTCATTTTTCAATCGACGTAAAATGAACGGACGTAACAATTTTTTCAGCCGATATTGTGCGTTGTGATCGTGATTATTTTCGATTGCGTTGGCGTAACGTTCATTAAATCGTGTCAACGAACCGAGCAAACCTGGATTGATAAAATTAAACAAATTCCACAATTCACCCAAATGATTTTCAATCGGTGTCCCTGTTGTCACCATTTTAAAATCAGCTTGCAGAGCCATTGCCGCTTTAGAACGCTTGGTGAGTGTATTTTTAATGGCTTGCGCTTCGTCGGCAATTAACGTGTGCCATTTGATTTGTTCAAGTCGTTCAATTTCGGTTTGTAGTAATCCATAACTGCACACAATCAAATCAAACGCGCCTATATTGTCGAGCATCGCTTGTCGATCACCGACACCAAAATGTTTTGCATTTAGCGTTGGTGCAAATCGCGCACATTCTTCTAACCAATTGATACACACCGAAGTTGGCGCGAGAATTAACGTCGCACCTTGTGGCGCACGCGATAAAATCAACGCTAAAGCCTGAACCGTTTTTCCTAACCCCATGTCGTCAGCTAAACACGCCCCCGCGCCCCAATGTGCTAATCGGCTCATCCATTGAAAACCTTCCAACTGATAATCACGCAATTCACCTTGCAACGTGGACGGTACTTTTGGATTCAAATCACCCAATGCGTCTAAACGTTTTAGTTGATCTTTCCACTGCTTGCTTGCCGTAATGTTCATACCTTGGGTAATTTCTTCCAATGCTGGTGCAGCGAGCGTGTGAAATTGAATTTTGTCATTTTTCAATTCACCCAACCCAGTTAAATCGTCAAGGCGATGACGCAATTCTTTGGTCAATGCGATAATTTGCCCATCTTCTAATTGCAAAAAACGCCCCGATGAATTTGCAAGTAAGCTCATTAACCGCTGCATATTCAGAACTTGCCCATCGTCAATTTCAAGATCGCCTTCAACGCTAAACCAATTTTGTTCATTGCGTACTGAAAAACGCGCTTGTGAAAGTCCCATTTCGCGGCTGAGTCTAATTTTTTTGCCTTTTGGCCATTCCAATACCGCAAATTCACCTAAATCTTGCAGATGCAATAATGCTTCGAGTGCCGTATCGGCATCGTCAAGCGACCATTTCAACGACTTATCGGGTTCTAATTCAGGGCATTTGTCGAGTAATTCCGAAACGTGCTTATTTTCAATGTCGAAATCGCGTGTGGTTTGTAATGCTTTACCGTCAATGTCGGCTAAAACGGTTGTTCCGCCCGTCGCTGGTTTATACAAAGGTCCGCCGTCAAAGAATGGTTGTACAAAAACTTCCAATTGAATGCCTTGCCCAATCGGTTGCAAATGCAAATGCAAACGACTGTCAACGTCAACGTTTTCTGCCTGCGTTGCCATGCCAACCATGTTTGATTGCACGGTCAGCATTGACGCAACGGCTGAAATTGAATCCATGACTCGTTGCCGTGCGCTGGTTGGAATGGTTAAACCATTTTCGCCCAAAATCCCCGCAACGTGACGATGCTGTTCGTTGATGTCGTAAAGTAAAACACCTGTCGCCGTTTTTTGTACCACCATTTGGGAATCACGGTTAATGTCTGGAATCAGTGATAAGTGTAATTTATCGTCTTGCTCTTGAACCAAAAGCTGTGGTGCGGCAGTTTGAATGTCAATGGGCGCGTTATATTGCACTTGTGAAGCCCAATAAATATTGGGATGTCCAACTGCTTCAAATAAGGCTTCTTCGGGCATGACATACGTTTCGCTGTTGTAATAGCCGTAGTAATCGTCACTCACTTTGCTGATCCGAATTTTTTTGCAAATTTGTCGATCTTGTTCGGTTAAATAAGCAAAGCTATCCAACTCGCTGTGTAAACGTTTCAGAGCAACGGCACGTCCTTTTGACCAGCTGCCATTTTTACTCAAACGTTGTTCTTTGGGTTCTAACACAATTTTGTTTTGATCGACTTGCAACGTCCACGCCATGCGTAATTCTGCAAGAGCTGTTGTTTCATTTGACATTGCGGGAAGTGTGTTGACTTGCGACAGTGCTTCTAACGCACGCTCCCACGCCGCTGTTCGCGGAAAAGCATCAATCAACTGAATAAATGGAACTTCACTGTAGTATTTTGCAATTTTGTCGCAATTTTTGTGACTGTAATTGAGACGTTGCAACAACGCAGAACTCATTGCCGCGTACCAAACATGATTAAGTTCTTGTGCGGCTTGACAGTAATTGGCTAACGGTGCGAAAAAGATGACTTGTTGCGCTGCACCATCAAGACGATCTGTTTCACCTAACCAATAAAGTAACAGGATTTGTACTAAATGTTCGTAAGCACTTGGTTTTTTTGTCAATAGTTGAGTTCTCTCAATTTTTTCTACACCTTGATATATTTCGATGGCACAGAGTAGCAACCAGTTTAATGGCAACATAGTGCGATTTTTGTTTTGAAAAATAGCCAAATACTGACGTAACAATTGCAAATTCGGCAACGTGCGGCTACGCAATAACATCAAACCATAAAAAAAATCGTACATACCGCCAAGTGTTGCATGACGTTTGTTATTTTTTCGCAGAATTTTCAATGCGACCTGAAAAAATTCAAGCGCGTCATCGTAACGATTTTCTAAAATTGCCAAAATGGCGTGAAGTTTCAATCCGTCTGCTGAACTGTCGTAACTCAACCATTCCTCAGCATCTTTGTGATTACCACGAAATAATCGCTGTTCAAGAACCGTGTGAACAATCTCTAAATCATCAGATTTATTTTGACCAAACGATTGTTCAAGTAACGCATAAAGGTTATTTTTTTTCGCGCTCGATTTCGGATCAAAATCCAAAAAATCATCGATAAGGCTATATTGCAAAACTAAAAAACGTATTTTATCGGGCAGTGAAATAAACCATTCATTGTTAAAATGTTCAAAAAATATCTGATGAAGAACCTCAGTAAAATGGTTTGGAAATTCTTGATATAACAGTGCGATATTTGCAGAAAATCCCGTTTCATTTTCCTGATAAAGAAACAAACGTAATTTTTTGACTTGATGAAGCACTAAAAATTTTGGCGGCAAATAAGAGGCGAAGTCTTTGCCCATAATGATTTGTTGTGCGAGTTTGGTAAACCAAGGTTTTGTTAGCGCAGTACGCATCAATATTTCGGAAATATCACGATGACAATACCAGCCTTCGTGTGAACCGACGATAAAACCCATTTTCTGAAAACGATCTTGAAAATCCCGATTTACTAATTTGCTTGTTGCCGTATCAAAACCCGCATTTTTTAATGCACTTTGTAAATTATTTTGTCCGATTGGCGCGTAAATTACCGCTAAAACGAGCAAAATATCTTGCTCACGGACTGTTAGTGTATCGAAAAGTTCCGATAATCTTTGTTGAATCATAGTCATTTAAAATTCGTCATGTTTTGAGAGGTTAAAATGGGTTGCCCAGCATTACTTGTAGTTGCCGATGACCATTGCTGCTGATAATCCTGGTAAGTGTAATGTTTAAGTAATTCCAATTCACCGTCGGCGCGTTTTAAGTAGACATTGGGTAAATTATGTCCGTTAAAACGATTCGCTTTAATAAGTGTGTACGCGCCTACTTTCGCAAATGTTATTTTGTCGCCTAATTGCAATGGCTGTTTAAAACGATATTCACCAAAAATGTCACCTGCTAAACACGTTCCACCCGCTAAAATCATACTGTAACGCCCATTCACATCGTGTTCTAAAACGTGTGGTGAACGCTGATATTCAAACACTTCGGGATTGTGATTTATGGACGTGTCCAAAATCGCCACAGTTTTACCGTCGCTTTCAAAGCAATCAATCACGGTAGCGTTTAATTGCGCCGCATTACCCACAATTCCATTGCCTAATTCGATGTAAATATCAACTTTCAACTCGCGGCGCAATTGAATTACTAAATCGATAAACGGCTGATAATCGGCAATGCTGTGAAATAAATAACCGCCGCCCAAATTTATCCATTTCAATTTTTCTAGCGAATTTCCAAAGTAACGACGGATTTTTTCAACGGTTTGAATCAGTGGCGTAAAATCAGTTGCTGAAAAAACGGTGTGAAAATGTAAACCTGTTACTTGTTCGATTTGATTTGCTTGCCAAAGCGCGTCAATGTCAACGCCCAATTTGGAATAACGCCGACACGGATTAAAACGATCGTCAGCGACAAAAGAAAGTTTAGGATTGATTCGCAACCCAATTGCGGCCTGAGTTTCGACAATTGGCGCGTAACGTTCGTGATGCGATAGCGAGTTAAAATTGATATGCGTGCATAACGTTGTTAATTCATACAATTCTTCGGCAATTAACGCAGGAGTTGTTAAATGCACATCGCCTTGTCCAGCTAAAACTTCTTGTGCGAGTTGTGCTTCAAATAATGAACTGACCGCAAAACCATCAACAAACGGTTTCACAATTTCCAACACACGCGAGCAGGGCAGGGCTTTCATGGCATAAAGCACTTTGCAACCAGATTGTTTGCGAATATCTGCCAACGTCTTTAAATTTGAAATAATTTGCGCTTCATCGACAATAAAAGTGGGTGTTGTTATCGACATAAATGGTTAACCTTGAAGTAACAGCACGAATGAACTCAAGCCCAATCCCGCAAAAAATAAATTTATACACCAAATTGCTGTGAGTTGTTTTCCTTGATGCGAAACGTAATCTTCCAAAACCACTTGCAACCCAATCGCCGCATGATAACAAACAACCAAGCACCAGGCGCACAACGCAATTTTATTAACAGGCGCATTCAGCCACTCGGTCATTTCAAAATAATTTGCTTGCAAACAAAGTTGTAAAAATTTTAGCAACCAATACGACAAAGGAATTAGCAAAATTGCGGTAATACGCTGCATTCGCCAATGTTTTACGGCTTTCATAACAATATCACCAACGTTAAAACGGTAAAAATAAATGACAAAAAAATCTCAATGAGCGCGTAACGCATTAACGTTTCACGCGAAAAACTTTTTCCAGCGTCCCAAATCAAATGCCGAATACCGTGACATAAATGAAACATCAGAGCGTAAATAAAACCACTTAACAGCAATTGAATGGGCAAAACTTGTAACAACGTTTGCAGCTCTAAATACGACAGCATCCCGCTTTTGACTTGCGCCAATATAAAAATAAAAGCAATTAAACCAACCGCTAAAAATACGCCTGTGATTCGATGACTAATCGAAATAATTCCAGTAAGCGGCAATGTGTAAATTTGTAAATGCGGAGAGAGTGGTCTATTGTGCGGCATCACAATTCCTTATTAAAACTTTTTGAAAGGTCGCGATTATAACATGAAAAAAGACGTGAAAATTCTAAAGCAAGACACGGTGTACAATGGCTTCTTTCAAATGGAAAAATACTACTTACAACATACGCTTTTCGCTGGTGGTTGGAGCGATGAAATGACACGCGAATTATTTGTGCGTGGCAATTGCATAGCTGTGATTTTGTACGACGTGAAACACGATAAAGTCATTTTAATTGAACAATTTCGTGTCGGCGCGGTAACAAATCCGATTAACTCTCCGTGGTTAATTGAAATTGTTGCGGGTGTTATCGAAGAAGGCGAAACCGCTGATGAAGTCGCACGACGCGAATCAGTAGAAGAAGCGGGTTGTGAAATTTTGGATTTGATTCGTATCAATTCGTTTTATTTGTCGCCAGGTGGTAGCTCAGAACAAATTACGTTGTTTTGTGGACTTGTAAACAGTGAAAATGTCGGTGGTATTCATGGTGTTGCACAAGAACACGAAGATATTTTTGTGCGTGCCGTTTCGTTTGCCGAGGCTTATGCGATGGTTGTACAAAATAAAATTGATTCTGCGATTCCAATAATTGCATTACAGTGGTTAGCACTCAATCGCCACAAATTGTAAAACGTAAAAAAGGCGCGTTTTTAAAAACGCGCCCTTTTGATAGGTAATTAAATTCTATCAGTTGCAAACTGAAGTATTTCACGGTGTTTGCCAAACTACGCGCTTCACCTTCTAGTGTTTCAGCCGCCGCTGCCGCCTCTTCAACTAACGCCGCATTTTGTTGTGTTACGTCATCCATTTGACGAATGGCTTGATTGACTTGCTCAATGCCCATTGTCTGCTCGCTCGAAGCTGAACTAATTTCCGACATAATCTGCGTGACACCACGAATCGCGCTGACAATTTCTTCCATTGTTTTCCCTGCATTTGCAACCAATCGAGAACCATCTTCTACTTTTTCGACTGAGTTACCGATAAGATTTTTAATTTCGCCTGCCGCCGCCGCCGCACGTTGCGCTAAACTGCGAACTTCAGTTGCAACTACCGCAAAACCGCGACCTTGTTCACCTGCCCGTGCGGCTTCAACAGCAGCGTTCAAAGCCAAAATATTTGTCTGGAATGCAATCCCATCAATGACTGAAATAATATCTACAATTTTGCGAGATGATTCTTTAATTTCTTCCATTGTGTTGACAACTTGACTAACCACCGCAACACCTTTGCTAGCAATGTTTGACGCACCAGCTGCCAAATCATTGGCGTGACTCGCATTTTCGCTGTTATGTTGAACGGTTGACGTTAATTCCTGCATACTCGCGGCGGTTTCTTCTAAACTTGCTGCTTGTTTTTCTGTTCGGTTCGATAAATCATTATTTCCTGCCGCAATTTCTTTTGAGCTGGTGTTAATGGTTTCGGTTGAATCTTGAATTTGGTAAATCACTTCACGCAATTTTTCGACTGTGGCATTCGCGTCGTCTTTTAACTGTCCGAACATACCTTGATAATCGCCCGACATGGTTTTACTCAAATCGCCTGTTGATAGAGCGTCTAAAATGCGCCCAACATCATTTAGCCCAATCGAGCTGGTTTCAACGAGTTTATTGATATTTTGAACCAAATCTAAAATAAAACCAGTACGATCGCCTTCATGAATACGCTGTTCAAAATCGCCTTGTGCGGCCGCTTGAACAACGTTACCAATTTCTTTCATTGCGTTAACTTCGATTGTTCTGTCTAGCCATTCCGTTACATAACCGATGCGCTCGCCTTTTTTATCTAAAACTAAATTCGCAGCAATGTTCATCACACGTCCGCCGATTATTATTTGGGTTGTGAAACTATCATTAGTTAAATTATCTAATAATTGCCGTTGTTTTATCGGATTAACATGGAATATATCGATATTAGAACCCAAAACTTTGTTGGCATCGAAATCGGGCAATTGGCTTTTAATATCTTTTTCTGCATTTTTAAATAAAACTTTGGCACTGTCGTTGGCATAGATAATTTCAAAATTAGTATCGGCAACTAAAACTGCAGAATTTACATTATCGAGTGCGCGGTTAATGCGTGTCGCTTCTGCATTCAGCCTTTTGGATTCGGCAATGTCTAAACTTAAACTGACATCCATCGAAAATAAGCCACGATAAAAATCACCAACGATACCTTCTTTTTTTAAGTCAAAGGAATTACCGAAGGCTTTTGCGGATAAGCCATAAAAAATCCCCACGCTTTTGTCGAGTGTGTTGTTTAACTCACGAATGATATTAACAATAACCGACGTGCCGAGTGTGACGGAAGCGAAAACTTGAATGGACTTATTTCCAGCTCCAGCAAAAATGAGGTTAGGATTGACTTTTGAGAATTTGCAAACGTAGACTTTGTTATTTGACTTGTCTTCATTTGATGATTCTAGAAACCAGTCAACTACAAATTCATTCAAACCTGAAACGATTCGTTGTTAATTTCTGATGTCGAAGACCTCAATTTGCTTGTGTTGTCTTTGACTTCCGGCGAGAATTTGATTTTCCCAGTTGTCCAGAGAATCTCCATAGGCTTCGACCCCTGACATGCACTGAACTTGCTTTCCAATTCTGACGTCTCATAACAGACTCTAATCAATTAGGGCAGAAACATTCTTGTCTCAGCCTGTCGATATTGCCAAGTGTTCATTGGACTTCAAGTATTGGACAGAATAAATGCGGTTCGAATGAGAGACTGACCCAGAAGTAAACTTGCTTATTAAACAGAATTTATTCACATCATAAAGTCTCACCTAAAAACTATTCATTCACTTTTTAATCAAAACCTCCAGCTATAAATTAGTCCCCAAAACGGTTAAATTAAGCTGAAAAAACTTAATTATCTTGCTATTAAATTTGCTTTATTTGCTCGCCTTTTAATTTAATTTATATCTACAAGAT
>CAIRCR010000547.1 GCA_903877065.1 uncultured Pseudomonadota bacterium | reverse complement strand
GTAACGGTATCTGGCTTTGGTTTGAGCGGTGTTGGTTTAGAGAACTACGCCCTGACCCAGCCAATCGGTTTGAAGGCTGACATCGCGCCGAGTGCGCAGACCATCACGTTGTTGTTGGGTTAAATCGCCATGAATAGCATCAATATCATAACCTTCACGCGTTAAACGTTGTGCTACTTCTTGTGCATCTGCTTTAGTTCTTGTAAAAATGATACCATAAATGC
Source organism: uncultured Pseudomonadota bacterium (assembly GCA_903877065.1). Taxonomy (GTDB): domain Bacteria; phylum Pseudomonadota; class Gammaproteobacteria; order Methylococcales; family Methylomonadaceae; genus UBA10906. The sequence goes on along the minus strand of CAIRCR010000547.1, from coordinate 1,971 downwards.
CTGGGTTAAAATCAATGATTCTTTTTAAAGTCTCATAACGATGTTGCGCAGACGTTAAATAATATTGATGGTCAATACTTTTATTCGTAGCATTTACTTTACCAATAGTTACTTCTACTGGCTCTTTCATGTAACGCTTACTTACTTTTCTAATTTCAGCAGGCATCGTAGCACTAAACAACCAAATACTTTCTCTATTAGGTGTATTTTTTAAGATAAATTCAATGTCATCTTGGAAGCCCATATTTAACATTTCATCAGCTTCATCCAATACTACATATTCAATTTTCTCTAAGTTGATTGCTTTTCTTTCAATCAAGTCAATCAATCTACCTGGAGTGGCAACTACTACTTGCACCCCTCTTTTTAAATCTTTAATTTGCAAACCAATTGAAGTTCCGCCATACACTGCTAATACTTGTAAACCTGGAATATGTTTTTTAAACAAATTCATTTCGCTTACAATCTGCATACATAATTCTCTAGTAGGACATACCACTAAAGCTTGCGGAAATTTATCGGTTGTTTTAATTAATTGTAATAAAGGCAAACCAAACGCTGCTGTTTTACCCGTACCTGTTTGCGCTAGTCCAATAAAATCTTTGGTACCACTTATTAAAACAGGAATAGAACGCTCCTGAATTTCAGTAGCATGTGTATAGCCTAATTCTGTTACCGCCTTTACTAATTGTTCATTGATACCAATTTCAGTAAACGTCTTTTTCGACTTGACTGCTTCTATCAATTCATTGGTAATTTCCATCTCTTCTTTCTTCTTCATTTTTTATATTTTTTGCTAAGTCACCTTACGCGCTTCGCTTTTTTTTAATTATTTTAAAATCCTTTTTATTTGATTGGCATTTTGAATCAACTCCAATAAGTAAGCTGGGTTTTCTTTTTCCAAGCTAGCTTTGAATTTTTTCAATTGACTAATATGCTCATTCAAAACATCTAATACATTTTCTTTGTTTTGCATAAAAATGGGAACCCACATTTCTGCATTTGACTTGGCCAAACGCACTGTGCTTTCAAAACCACTACTCGCTAACTCAAAAATTGCATCCGACTCTTTTTCCTTCTCTAACACTGTATTAGCCAATGCAAAAGAAGTGATGTGTGAGATATGACTCACATACGCTACATGTATGTCATGTTTAATGGCATTCATATAAAGTATATGCATACCCAAAGCTTGATATAATTTTTCTACCAATTGTAATGCATCAACATCTATTTGCTCTTTGTTACAAATAATCGTAGCCTTATCAACAAAAGCATCGTCTTGTGCTGCTGTTGGACCACTAAATTCTGTCCCCCACATAGGATGTGTTGGAACAAAACGTCCTTTGTTAACATGCGCATTTGCAATGTTTACAATACTTTCTTTGGTAGAACCTAGATCAAAAACAACTTGCTTGTTCACTAAGTGTAAGATAGTGGGCAATAAATTTTCAGCCACGTTAATGGGAGTTGCAATAGCAATAATATCAGAAGCTGCAATAGCCTCTTCTAGTAACATTATTTCATCTACAATACCCAATTGCAAGGCAAGGTTTTGGTGTTCAATGTTTGAATCCACTCCAATAACTTTGGATACGATGCCTTTCTTTTTCAAAGACAACGCCAGTGAACCTCCCATTAAACCAATTCCAATGACTGTTAAACGCATGCTTCAATTCTTTTAATGGCGACACTAAATTTTTCTATGGAACCACATAAACTCACTCTGATGTATTCATTGCCTGCAGAACCAAAAATTCCACCAGGGGTAATAAAAACATTTGCATCGTATAATACCTTATCACTTAATGCATATCCATCTTTGTAAGTTGCGGGAATTTTGGCCCATACAAACATGCCTACTTGTTGTTTTGAGTAAACACATTTTAAAACATCTAATAACTCGAATACTTTTTCACGTCGTGCTGTATATATTTTATTCACGGAGTCATACCAACTTTGATCCAGACT
>CAIRCR010000546.1 GCA_903877065.1 uncultured Pseudomonadota bacterium | reverse complement strand
GCCTCTGTGCACCGCTGCTTTCGCGCTACGCACCGCAATAGGTGCGTTAGCGGCCATTTGCTCGGCGAGTTGTTTGGCTTTGTTAAGCAGTTCTTTAGCAGGTACCACGTATTCGACCAAACCCATGGCAAGCGCTTCATGGGCTGAAACAGTGCGTCCCGTCAAGATCATGTCCAAGGCGCGGGCTGTTCCCACGCGGCGCGATAGGCGCTGTGTACCACCATTACCTGGCATCAATCCACGTTTGACTTCGCCAAATGCAAAAGTGGCTTCTTCTGCTGCAAAAGTCAGGTCGCACAAAAGCGCGAGTTCGACACCACCACCAATCTCAACACCGCCGCGTCATTTAACACCGCAGTTTCAATTTCAGCATTCGTCGCACTCGCAGAAACTGAAATTTTCCTGCGCAATTTTCCGTTCTCTTGCACCATTAAATTTAATGGAATTTTGAACTAACGCGCTTTCGTCAAAGGTTAGCCATTTTTCAGAAACAATCGCGTTGTCATGTCCCAATTCGCGCCACACCTGGTCACAAATATGCGGCACAATCGGCGACAACATCCACGTAATCGCTTCGAGCATTTCTTGGCGAATGGCTTTGCCATTGTTCGATTCATCGGTGAATTTTGACAACGTGTTGAGCAATTCCATATTCGCCGCAATCGCGGTATTAAAAATTGTCCGAACGCCCATGTCATGCGTCACTTTTTGAATCGTTTGATGCAACTGACGACGCACGGTTTGTTGTTCGTCGGTTAAATCGCCTTCGATTTTGAATTTCGCACCTTGCACTTGTTCCGAATGCAAAAATACTTGTCGCCACAAACGTTTCAAAAAGCGCGATGCGCCTTCTACGCCATCTGCCGACCATTCAAGCGATTGTTCAGGTGGCGCGGCGAACATGATGAACAAACGCACCGTATCTGCGCCGTATTTTTCGATGAGTTCTTGCGGGTCAACGGTGTTGCCTTTGGATTTCGACATTTTACTGCCGTCGAGTAACACCATGCCTTGCGTTAGTAATTTTTTAAACGGTTCATCACAAACGATCAAACCTTCGTCGCGCAATAATTTAGTGTAAAAACGTGCATACAATAAATGCAAAATTGCGTGTTCAATGCCGCCAATATAATGGTCTACGGGCAACCAATACTTCGCGCTTTCAGAGAGCATGGCATCATTGGGTTGACTGGCAAAACGAGCGAAATACCACGACGATTCCATAAACGTGTCGAAGGTATCGGTTTCACGTTTTGCTGCTTTGCCACATTTTGGACAATCAACGTGTGAAAAAGTCGGGTGTGCAACGAGCGGCGATTGTGAACCGTCTAAAATCACGTCGCGTGGCAATTGCACAGGCAAATCTTTATCTGGAACGGGAACTGTGCCGCAATCATCACAATAAATCACAGGAATCGGTGCGCCCCAATAACGTTGCCGTGAAACGCCCCAATCGCGCAAACGGAAATTCACTTTGCGAACGCCTTTGTTTTGCGCTTCTAAGGTTTCGGCAATTTTGGCAAAGGCTTCTTGTGAAGTTAAGCCATCAAATGCGCCTGAATTTTTCAATACGCCTTTTTGGGTGAACGCTTGTTCAGTGCAATCATCGTTTTCATCTTTTGCAGAAAAAATGACTTGTTTAATTGCAATGTCGTATTTTTTCGCAAATTCAAAATCACGTTGGTCATGCGCGGGAACTGACATCACCGCGCCTGTGCCGTAACTCATCAACACGAAATTCGCAATCCAAACGGGGACGCTTTCGCCTGTAATTGGATGAATTGCCGTCATGCCTGACGCAATGCCGCGTTTTTCCATTGTTTCTATCGCGGCTTCGGATGTTTCCATCGTTTTGCAATCTTCGATAAACGCGCGAATGTCAGCATTTGTTTCAGCAGCTTTTAACGCGAGCGGATGTTCAGCGGCAACGGCTAAATACGTCACGCCCATCAAGGTATCGGGACGAGTGGTGTAAATGCGAACAGGATTTTCATTCGGCACAGAAAAATCCATTTCCACGCCTTCCGAACGCCCAATCCAATTGGCTTGCATGGTTTTAACTTGTTCCCCCCAACCATCGAGCGATTCCAAAGATTGTAATAATTCATCGGCATACGCCGTAATTTTCAAAAACCATTGTGCGATTTCTTTGCGTTCGACTTTGGTATCACAACGCCAGCAACAACCGTCGATGACTTGTTCATTCGCTAAAACGGTCATATCGTGCGGACACCAATTCACAGGCGCGGTTTTTTTATAAACCAAGCCTTTGTCGAGTAATTTTAAGAAAAACCATTGTTCCCAACGATAATAATCAGGGTCACAAGTCGCAATTTCTCTGTCCCAATCGTAGGCAAAACCTAAGCGTTTCAACTGGTCGCGCATATAATCAATGTTGCTGTAAGTCCAATCGGCGGGATGCACATTGTGTTGCATCGCCGCATTTTCAGCTGGTAATCCAAATGCGTCCCAGCCCATTGGTTGCAATACATTTTTACCGAGCATTCGTTGATAACGTGAAATTACGTCGCCAATCGTATAATTTCGGACGTGTCCCATGTGCAGTTTGCCGCTTGGATACGGAAACATGGAAAGGCAATAGTATTTTTCTTGGTCGGGCTTTTCGGTGACGTTAAAAATTTTTGAAATTGCCCACGCTTGCTGGACTTGTGTTTCGATTTCTTGAGGTTGATAAATTTCTTGCATGGTTTCTACGTTATGTGTGAATCTAAAAGCCCTTAGAATAACGCACAGCCACTAAAATCTAAAGTCACTATGAATATCAAACACCATTGGTTAACCGATATTACGCACGTTCCATCACCTAATTTCAATGATCGCCCCAACGAAAACGATATTTCACTCATCGTGATTCACTGTATTAGTTTGCCGCCGAATGAATTTGATGGCGACTACATCAATGATTTATTCTGTAATCGTTTGAATCCTGACGCACATCCGTATTTTCAAGAGATTTACACGTTGCAAGTTTCAGCGCATTTGTTAATTCGACGCTATGGAGAATGTGTACAGTTTGTCGCATTTAATAAACGCGCTTGGCACGCGGGAATTTCACGTTTTCAAGAACGAGAAAACTGTAATGATTTTTCGATTGGAATTGAGTTAGAAGGTTGTGAAACAATTGCCTACACGCAAGCACAATATGAAAAATTGAATGAAGTTATGGCGGTTTTACTTAAAACATATCCTAATTTAACCCATATCGTCAGGCATTCTGACATTGCACCAGAACGCAAAACCGACCCAGGTGCGTCTTTTGAATGGTCAAAAATCATCACAACGCACTTGCATTTTTAAACACCATTCCAATTCAAAAAATTTGCCAACAATTGCAACCCAACCGTTTGACTTTTTTCGGGGTGAAACTGCACTGCAAACACATTTTTTTTCATCAATGCACAAGCAAAGGTATTGGGATAATCACTCGTCCCAGCAATCAATGTTTCATTTTGCACGGCTGCGTAATAACTGTGGACAAAATAGAAACGACTTTCGTCGGGAATGTCACGCCACAACGAATGCGGATTTTGCTTAACTTGGTTCCAGCCCATGTGCGGAACTTTCAATATTTCGCCATTTTCATTTTGTAACGGTTCGGCAAAACGCAAAACATGACCGTCTAAAATTTCCAAGCAATCATTGTGTCCATTTTCTTGGCTGTCGTTTAATAATGCCTGCATTCCCAAACAAATCCCCAAAAAAGGCTTGGTTTGAGCGGCTTGTTTAATCACATTAACCAAATTTAATTCGTGCAAGGCTTTCATACAATCACGCATTGCGCCAACACCTGGAAATACGACACGATCAGCCTTCAAAATCGTTTCGGCATCTGAGGTAACGATAACATTTACGTCAGGCGATGCGTGTTGCAAGGCTTTTGAAATCGAATGTAAATTACCCATGCCGTAATCAATTACTGCAACCGTAGACATTACAAAACTCCTTTTGTTGAAGGCATAATGCCACTCATTCGTTCATCAAAAGTCATCGCATTGCGTATTGCCCGACCAAAGGCTTTAAACACCGTTTCGGCAATATGATGTGCGTTGCCACTTTTCAAATTATCAATGTGTAGCGTCATACCAGCATGATTCACGAAACCTTGAAAAAATTCGCGTAACAAATCAACATCAAAATTGCCAATAAAAGCACGATTAAACGTCACGTCATAATACAAACTAGGGCGACCTGAAAAATCAATTACTACACGCGACAACGATTCATCGAGCGGAACATAAGCGTGAGCGTAACGCGAAATTCCTTTTTTATCCCCCAATGCTTTTGAAACTGCCTGACCAAGCGTGATACCAATATCTTCAACGGTGTGATGTGCGTCAATATCTAAGTCGCCTTTAGCATGAATCGTCATATCCATCATGCCATGCCGTGCAATTTGATCCATCATGTGATTCAAAAATGGAATGCCTGTTTGAAAGTCAGTTTTCCCCGTGCCGTCTAAATTAACGGTGATTGTGATTTGAGTTTCGAGTGTGTTGCGCTCTATTGTTGCTATTCGTGTCATAATTTTTTTCGAGATGGGCTAAAACAAAAAACGCGATAACATTGTTTTTGGACAATGTTATCGCGGCTATTTTTTGTGAAAAGAGGTTAACGAAGTAATTCTAAAATATCTTCCAATTCGCCAATCATTTGATGAATCAGTTGCTTGGTTATGGAAGAATCACTTTTCGCATTATTGCTTGAGAGATGTGCTTTCGCGCCGCTGATGGTGTAGCCTTGTTCATAGAGCAATGACCGAATTTTGCGAATAATTAACACGTCGTGTCGTTGATAATAACGACGATTGCCACGACGTTTAACGGGGTTAATTTCGGTAAATTCTTGTTCCCAGTAACGTAACACATGAGGCTTTACGCCACATAACTCACTGACTTCTCCAATGCTGAAATAGCATTTTGCCGGAATAACCGGTAATTCGTTGTTAGTACTCGGATCCAGCATACGCTTCTACTCGTGCTTTAAG
>CAIRCR010000545.1 GCA_903877065.1 uncultured Pseudomonadota bacterium | reverse complement strand
GCAGCTGAAAAATTGGTAGCTGAAGAAAAAGCGGCAGCTGAAAAATTGGCAGCGGAAGAAAAAGCAGCAGACGATAAAGCCGCTGCTGAAAAATTGGCTGCCGAAGAAAAGGCAGCAACCGAAAGAGCAGCGGCTGAAAAGTTAGCCGCCGAACAAAAAGCAGCAGAGGAGAAAGCAGCGGCTGAAAAATTAGCTGCTGAAGAAAAAGCGGCAGCTGAAAAATTAGCTGCCGAAGAAAAAGCAGCAGAGGAAAAACGTTTAAAATTAGAAAATATTGCTCAAACATCCTTTTCAGAGGCAATAGGGGGATTACTTAAAGACAGTTCAGTAGAGCAAGTTATCGAAGTCGTAAAGAACGTTGACAAAAAAATGGCTTTTCAAACCAATACAGTAATCAATATGTCTGCAATGCAAGTTGCACCGCCTACAACCGGCGTAATAACGGGCAATCCTAGTTCACCTCCGCCTCCGCCGCCCGAGGGGAATCAGGATAACCGTCCACCTGCAAATGATTCAAAGGACGATAAAAAACCAGATCAAAAGAGTCGTGATGTTGTTTCTGCCATGCCTACAACGGACGCTAAGTCAACCAAACCGTTGGGACAATGCAAATGAAATACAGCACTTTTAGTTTAGGTGTTTTATTCGCCTCACTAACCGTTTCGATTTTTGCGGCAGAACTAACCGTTGTCGGAAAAGTGAGTTTTTCAAAAGGCAGTAATGCTGCTCAACAACCCAATGTTGCCGCTCGTTTATTGGGAAAAGATGCGGAAATTTATCAAGGCGATAACATTCAAACGTCCGATGCGAGTTTTGTTATTGTGGATTTTAATGACGGCTCAAAAGTTACTGTGCGACCCAATAGCAATTTCAAAATTGAACAATTTGATACGGCAAGTAAAAACGCAAAACTTACCATTTACGAAGGTGGTGTACGCGCCAGCACGGGCGAATTTGCTAAAGCTGGCTCAGATAACTTTCAAATTAAAACACCAACAGCAACGTTAAAAGGCGAAAAGGATTCCGATTATTCCGTGAATGTATGCAAAGAAAATTGTGATAAAGACAATAAAGATAAATCTGAAACAGCAAAAGACACAAGCGTTGCAAGAATTGTAGATATTAAGGGCGACGTATATGCTCAAAATCGGGCGAATAAAAATACTAACGAACGAAAATTAACGATGGGAATGGGTTTAGAGGCTCAAGATTTTTTGACCAGTCAGCCAAATAGTTATGCTGTGATGGTGTTTCGTGATGGTGAAAAAGTCACTTTACAGCCAAGCAGTGAACTCGATATTGTGAAATATGATTTCCAGCAAGCAGGTAAAAAAGATCAAATTTTGCTCAAATTAGCCGCCGGTGGAATGCGGGCATTGACAGGAAGTATCGGTAAAAAAGACCATTCCGCTTACGCGCTTGACACACCTGTGGCAACTATTGGGATTCGAGGCACAGAATCAGAAACCATGATTGATGATTTTGCTGGCGCGGGTGAAGCAGGAAGTGGCGGTTTATACAATCACGTTACCGAAGGCGCAATTTCGGTGAAAAATGAAACGGGTGAAGTTGTTTTAAACCAAGGTGAAAGTAGTTTTACATCAAGTCCAACAGCTTCAACGGTTCAAGTGCCTTCATTACCAGCAAAAATTACAACACAATTAAGCACAACGCCCAGCCCCAAAAGCGCACCCGATGCAGAAAAAGCATTTGAATCAAAGCCACCTGCCAGTAGTAAATCTGGGTCTTATGTGACGGTAAATAAAGGTAGCGGCAAGTTAGAATCAAATTTGGCAAAAGCTGACGAAAAAGACGACAAAAACAGTAAAGGTAATAAGGATTCTTCAGGCAGTGAAAAAGGATCAGGTGATAAGCGTGACGACAAATCAAATGCACTTTCGCAGCGTAACGATTCAGGGCGCGGAGAACAAGCAACGCGAGATGACAAAACAAATGCACCGCCACCACCTTCAAATAATGATGATTCAGGTTCAGGTCGTGGACAACCACAGCCACAAGGTGGTAACGGTGGTGATGGAAATCGTGGTGTTACCATGTTAGCGGCAGGTGAAAGTAGCTTTGCGGGTGCAGCAGGTGACATGGCGAAATTAGACAGTCCACCACCTACTTTTGACACTCAATTCGATATGCCACCAAACGCATTCGATAACAACGCACCACCGCCCATGTTTTCACCCATTAACGATTTAGGCGGCAAAGGAGGAGGCGCGGGATGTGTCGTGGAATAAGCGTTTTAAAACCCGTTTTATTCGCACTCAGCTTAAATTTATTATCCGTGACGTTTTCTTTTGCCGAAGAAAATGAGTCGCCTGAAAAATTTGAATTTTATGTTAAGAAATTTACGCTTGAAGGTGAATCCATTGCCGAAATCATTACAGAAACTAAACTTGCTGATTACTTAAATTCATTACAAGAAAAGTCTTACGACTTAAAAGAATTACAAGATGCAGGGAAAGGTTTAGAAACCATGATTCGAGAGGAGGGTTTTACGTTTTATCGTGTCATTTTACCGCCGCAATCGCTCGATTCAGGTGAAGTAAAACTGAAGATTATTGCTTTTGGTGTTGGTAACATTAACGTTGAAGGTAACGATATTTTTTCAACTCAAAGCGTACTTGCGAGTTTGCCGAATTTGGAAAAAGACGTTTCACCAAATACACGAGATTTAGCTGCGGCAGTTAAAGTTGCCAATAAACATCCCTCTAAACAAATTCAACTGACATTCAAACAAAGTGAAATTGAAGATAAAGTTGACGCGAATATAAAAGTGACCGAGCCGCCACGCCCTTATCAATTTTCGTTAGGTTTTAATAATACGGGTTCAAAAAGTTCGGGGGACTATCGATTAACGGGCGGCGTGCAATACAGTAACTTTTTGGGATTAGATCATGTCGTGACTGCGTCTTACACGTTGCCACCCGATCATGCGGATACGATTAAGCAATATGGTGGGACTTATGCACTTCCCATTTACGCGCTCAAAGGTTGGTTAAATATGTCTTATGCAATGTCTAGTTCAAATAATGGCTTGGTTGCCACTGATTTAACCATTACTGGTGCGGGTGAAATGATGGGGCTTCATTACCAACAGTTTTTGCCGAAATGGGAAAAATATGAACACAGTTTAGATATTGGTTTGGACAGTAAACATTTTATGAACGATGTGCAATTTAAAAAAACACAGCTCGGCACAAATGTACGAAGTTTGCCGCTTAGTATTTCGTACAAAGCCGAATATCCGTTTGAAGATGTGCGAAGCGGTTATTTTGTGCAATGGGCAATGAATACGGGTTTGGGTTCAGATAATACTGACACGCTTTATCAAAAATCGCGCACGGGGTCGGATTCTTCGTGGCATATCTTTCGTTACGGTACTAACTTTTCAACCAGTTATGAACAGTGGTCGCTCACCGCGTCGCTCAACGCACAATACAGCGCGAAACCCCTTATTGCTGGTGAACAATTGGGAATCGGCGGTAGTTATGACGTGCGTGGTTATGAACAGCGTGAAACGGGCGCAGATAACGGGCAAATCGTCAAAGTTGAATTAACGTCGCCTGCGTGGGAAAAAATGAATGTGTTTGTGTTTTACGATTACGGTCACGGTACGCGTGAAAAAGCACAAACGGGTGAATTGAAAAATTGGAATTTAAGCGGAACAGGCATTGGCGTGAAATGGCAATGGCAGGACTATATCACTGCAAATATGGCGTTTGCGACAGCGTTAAACGATGCCACAACTACGCAAGCGTTTAATAATCGCATTCACATGAATATCAACGTGCGTTTTTAACCGAGCAGCTCAATGAATTTGAATCAAATTCGCTGTAAATATGTCGGACATAACGGCTCGTCATGTCATCATTTTGCCGACGAGCATTCAGGGCTTTGTTTTTGGCATGATGTTCACGCTGAAAAGAACACGCCCGACATTAAAATTCGTCTCGAAGAATTGGTTAAAGAAGGTTATTCACTTGAAGGTTTTGCGTTACATAAAGCGCAACTCAGTGGCGCGAATTTAGCACACGCAAATTTGGTCGGAGCGCGATTATTTCAAGCTGATTTGCGTGGCGCGAGTTTATTTAAAGCCAATCTGGACGGTGCAAATCTAAATGAGGCAAACCTAGAAGATACCAATTTATTGGGCATTCATCTTGAAAATGCACGTTTAGAGCATACTTGTTGGGGGAAATTTTTACTGCAAGAAAAATTGGCACGAAACGCACAAAAAGCGGGCAAAAAAATAGAAGCCAAGCAACTGTATTCCGAGGCAGAAGAAATTGCGCGTTACCTGACCAATCAAAGTGAAAATCGTCGGCAATATGATATGGGTGGACGATTTTATAAATTAGAACGTGTCATGCAACGAATGCAAATGCGCCCTTTTTCGAGTGAATGGGTGTGGTCTAAATTGATTGATATGTTATGCGGATATGGTGAAAATGCCGCTCGTGTGATTTTTTTCTCGATGTTAGTGACGTTAACGGCAGCGACTTTTTATTTTTTATTGGGTTTACGCGGCAGTGATGGCTTGATTGTTTTTGATAGTCAGGCAAGTTTTCAAAACAATGCGTTTCGATTTTTAGAATGCCTTTATTTTAGCGTGATTACTTTCACAACAACGGGCTATGGCGATTTTTCACCTATTGGTTTATCACGTCTTGTTGCGGTAATTGAAGCATTCACAGGTGCGTTTTCAATTTCGTTATTCGTAGTCGTTTTTGTTCGTAAAATGACGCAATAACCATTTAAAAATAATTCAAAATTAGACCCACAAAAATAATCAATCCAAACCAATTGTTATTTAAAAATGCTTTAAAACATGCGCTTTTTTCACGGTGAAAAATAAGTTTTTGCTGATAAATCGAAAATCCTGCCGCGACAATCAAGCTCAGATAATAAAATCCGCCAAAATTTTGCATTTGACCAACCGCAACCAACAACAGCAAAATTAAAATTTGCAACGCACCAATGATATGGCGATCATAATTACCGAACAAAATCGCAGTAGATTTCACGCCAATTTTTAAATCGTCGTCTTTATCAACCATTGCATACATCGTGTCATAAACCATCGCCCACAAAATCACCGCTAAATATAGCACCCACGCGATTGTTGGAATTTCGTTTAACTGTGCCGCAAACGACATCGGAACTGCCCAACCGAATGCAATGCCTAAATAGGCTTGTGGCAAATGTGTGTAACGCTTCATAAAAGGATAGCTGGCGGCTAAAAATGCACCCACAAACGATAATAAAATAGTGAAAGTATTGAGTAATAAAACTAAACCAAAGGCTAATAAACACAACGCGGCGAAAAAAATCAGCGCGGCTTTTGGTGTAATATTGCCAGCGGCAATCGGACGTTGTTTGGTGCGTTCGACGTGCGGATCAAAATCGCGGTCAGCGTAATCGTTAATGACACAACCCGCTGCACGCATGACGATAACACCAAAGATGATGACGGTTAAAACCAAAAAATTCGGTCGTCCTTGGCTGGCAATCCATAACGCCCAAAGTGCAGGGTACAAAAGAATTAGCGTACCAATCGGGCGGTCAAAGCGAGCTAAAATCCAGTAATATCGGGGGCGTTCTGTAAACATAAAGTGAATTAAAAATCATCGAAAATCATAATAAAATTGGCGCATTGTAGAAACTTATCGCAGCAATTAGCAACGACGAATGTTATTTAAACGAAATTATCACTTGTTGCTTAAACATCATGCGGCTATAATTCCGCGTTCATTAACGTGCGAATGTGGCGAAATTGGTATACGCGCTGGATTTAGGTTCCTGTGGGTCACCCCGTGAGAGTTCGAGTCTCTCCATTCGCACCACTTAAATAATTCATAATCAAAGTTTTCTAGACTTTATCAAAATCATTGAGCCATCTCGGCATTCAATCAACTCTTAAATTTTAAAAGCGTGTGGGGAAAAATAAATGGAAGTTTCTGTTGAACAAACATCAGAATTAGGTCGAAAAATGACTGTCACGTTGCCAGAATCACAAATTCAAGCACAAATGGCACCACGCTTAAAAAAAATAGCTCAAGAAGCGCGTATTGATGGCTTCCGTCGTGGCAAAGTCCCGCAAAATGTCATCACCAAAATGTACGGTCTACAAGTTCGCGACGAAATTATGTCGCATTTGATTGAATCTAGTTATTTCGATGCACTAAAAGAACAAAATTTTAATCCTGCTGGTTATCCAAAAATTGACGTGTTGTCTTTGCCTAATACAGAAGGATTTAGTTACACCGCAAAATTTGAAGTTTATCCTGTAGTTTCTTTAGATGGCGTTGATTCATTGCAAGTCACGCAGCAAGTGGCAACCGTTGAGGAAAGTGACGTTGACACGATGATTGCTAAATTGAAAGAACAGCGCAAAACATGGCAAATCGTTGACCGTACTGCTGAAATACATGACCGAATTACTATTGATTTTTCGGGCAATCTCGACGGCGAAAATTTTACTGACGGTAAATCCATTGACCACGCAATTGAACTCGGCGAAGGTAAAATGATTCCAGGTTTTGAAGATAATTTGTTAGGTTTGAAAGTCGGCGATACTAAAACGTTTACTATTTCTTTTCCTGAAGATTATCCGCATGCAAAATTAGCAGGTAAACCTGCTCAATTTGAAATTGAAGTCAAGCAACTTGAAATAGGTATTTTGCCTGAAGTTGATGCCGAATTTATTCAAGCCTATGGCATTGATGGCGGTACAGTTGAAGCATTTCGTGCTGATGTCAAAATCAATTTGGAGCGCGAATTAAAAAATAAATTACAAGCGAAGGCGAAAACTGCGACATTGACTGCGCTCTATGAGAAAGTTGCACTCGCTTTGCCAAGTAGTTTGATTGCCGAAGAAATTGAAGATCTATTGAAGCCGTATAAAGAAATGGCGAAAAAGAACAAGATAGATATTGAATCGTTCAATTTATCGCATGAATGGTTTGAAGCTGAAGCTAAAAAACGTGTTGCTTTAGGTTTAATCATTGGCGAAATCATTCATCAAAACGAGTTAAAAGTGGACGAAAACAAAGTTCGCGCTCATGTTGAAGAAATGTCAAAAAGCTATGAAAATCCCACTCAGGTTGTGGAATGGTACTATAAAGATGAAAATCGCTTAAAAGACGTGCGTCAAATGACAATGGAAGAACAAGTGACGGATTGGTTGCTTGCAAAATCATCAATCACAACAGAAGTTGTCGATTTTAACGCTATTATGAATGCCTAACTTGGATTAAAAAAATGTACTCACAACAACTCGCACAAATGATGGCAACTCAAGCGGCTGGTGGTTTAGTCCCAATGGTTGTTGAGCAAACAGCTCGCGGTGAACGTGCTTTTGATATTTACTCTCGTTTGCTCAAAGAGCGCGTAATTTTTTTGGTTGGACAAGTCGAAGATCACATGGCAAATCTTGTCGTGGCACAGTTATTATTTTTAGAATCAGAAAATCCTGATAAAGACATTCATCTTTACATCAATTCACCTGGTGGCTCTGTGACAGCGGGAATGTCAATTTATGACACCATGCAGTTTATTAAACCCGATGTTAGCACCATGTGTATTGGTCAAGCGGCAAGTATGGGTGCGATTCTGTTAACGGGTGGCGCAAAAGGTAAACGCTATTGTTTGCCACACTCGCGCATGATGATTCATCAGCCATTAGGCGGTTTTTCGGGTCAAGCGTCAGACTTTGATATTCATGCAAAAGAAATTTTATTGATTCGTGAAAAATTAAATAAAGTGTTAGCGCATCATACGGGTCAAACTTTGAAAAAAGTGCAACAAGATACCGACCGTGATAATTTTTTGAGTGCTGCTGATGCAGTAACTTACGGCTTAATTGATCAAGTGTTAACTAACCGTACAACCGCTGTTGATAAAATAGAAAAATAAATCGACGATTTAGGCAAAGAGGGCAGTTATGAGCATTAAAGACAAAAATAAAGAAGACGAAAAAATTGCGTACTGTTCTTTTTGTAATAAAAGTCAGCATGAAGTACGAAAAATGATTGCAGGACCATCGCCTTCTGTTTATGTGTGCGATGAATGTGTTGAGCTTTGCAATGATATTTTGCGCGAAGAACTCAGTGAAGTGACTACATTAACTGAAAGCGCGTTACCTAAGCCTAAAGAAATCAAAGAAGAACTAGACGGCTACGTTATTGGTCAAGAACGTGCAAAAAAAATCTTGGCGGTTGCTGTTTATAATCATTACAAACGGTTACGCAACAAAAATAACAAGTCCAAAAAGAACAAAATTGAATTGGCGAAAAGTAACATTTTACTTATTGGACCTACGGGGTCGGGCAAAACGTTATTGGCTGAAACGCTGGCACGATTACTCGACGTGCCGTTTGCAATTGCTGATGCGACAACACTTACCGAAGCGGGTTATGTTGGTGAAGATGTTGAAAATATCATTCAAAAAATTTTGCAAAAATGTGATTACGATGTCGAAAAAGCAGAATCAGCCATTGTTTACATTGACGAAATAGACAAAATTTCGCGTAAATCCGAAAGCACATCGATTACTCGTGATGTATCTGGCGAGGGTGTGCAACAAGCATTGTTAAAGTTAATTGAAGGAACTGTCGCGTCGATTGCACCACAAGGTGGACGCAAACATCCCAATCAAGAGTTTGTTCAAGTCAATACAGCGAATATGTTATTTATTGTTGGCGGTGCATTTGCGGGTTTGGATAAAGTCATTCAAGCACGTTCAGAAACAGGCGGTATTGGTTTTTCAGCTGACGTAAAAACAAAAGACGAAAGTAAAAACATTGGGCAATTATTTGCTGAAGTTGAAGCTGAAGATTTAATCAAATACGGTTTAATTCCAGAGTTTGTGGGACGTTTACCTGTTGTTGCAACGTTAGAAGAATTGGATGAACCTGCGTTGATTCAAATTTTAACCGAACCAAAAAATGCGTTGATTAAACAATACAAGCATTTATTTGAAATGGAAGGAGCGGAACTTGAATTCAGTGATGATTCATTATCAGCTATTGCAAAAAAATCGATGGAACGCAAAACGGGCGCACGCGGACTTCGGACAATTGTTGAAAATGTGTTGTTGAATACGATGTACGAATTGCCTTCAGCTGACAATATTTCTAAGGTGACTGTAGATAAAGAAGTCATTTTAGGAAATACGGAACCCACATTTGTTTATAAAGCTGAAAAAATTGAACGTAAAACAACTAAAAAAGTTGCATCTGAAAGTTAATCAAATTTTCATAACACGTTAAAAAATATAGGGATGCTTAATGAAAAGCATCCCTTTTTTTGTGGGAAATAGAAAATTTAAAAATAACTTGTTTTTTTTACAACTTCCCCCATATTTTCACCACCCCTCAATTACTCTTCACACTGTAAAATTATGACTGAATTAACGCCAGACCAATCTCTTGTTCCTGTGTTACCACTTCGCGATGTCGTGGTATATCCTAATATGGTGATTCCTCTCTTTGTTGGACGTGATAAATCCATTGATGCTCTCAATAATGCCATTAAAGAAAATCGACAGGTGTTGTTAATTGCACAAAAAGAAGCCGACATCGATTCACCTGAAATTAAAGATTTATATGAAGTAGGCACGCTTGCTAACGTGTTGCAAATGCTTAAATTGCCTGACGGTACGGTGAAAGTTTTAATGGAAGGCGATCAACGTTGTTTAGTGTCACGTTATGAAAAACAAAACGGCTTTATTTGTGCCAGAGTGAGTGACGTTGAGGAAACTTACGATATTCCAGAGCAAGAAAAAGAAATTTTGGAACATACCGCATTAAATTCGTTTGAAAATTACGTCAAACTAAATAATAAAATCCCACCTGAAGTGCTGAATGCGCTTGCAGAGATTGATGATTCAAGCCGACTTGCTGACACGATGGCGGCACACATGAATTTAAAGGTTTCGGATAAACAAACCATTTTGGAAACGTTTGATATTGGTCAACGTTTGGAATCGTTGATGGCGTTTATGGAATCCGAAGTTGATTTGCTCGAAACGGAAAAACGTATTCGTGTGCGTGTAAAACAGCAAATGGAAAAAAATCAACGCGAATACTATTTGAACGAACAAATCAAAGCTATTCACAAAGAATTAGGTGATCTCGATGAAACGGCAACCGAAGCCGATGAGCTGACTAAAAAAATCAATGATGCAGAAATGCCCGAAGAAGCTAAAACAAAAGCCTTTGATGAATTAAAAAAGCTAAAAATGATGTCGCCAATGTCAGCAGAAGCTAGCGTTGTTCGTAACTATATTGAGTGGTTAGTGAATGTGCCATGGACGAAACAAACGGAGGTGCAAAAAGAACTCGCGGCTGCTGAAGCGATTTTGAATGAAGAGCATTACGGCTTAGAAAAAGTAAAAGAGCGCATTTTGGAATATCTCGCCGTACAGCAACGTGTAGAGAAATTAAAAGGTCCTATTTTATGTTTGGTGGGTCCTCCAGGGGTTGGTAAAACTTCGTTAGGCGAATCGATTGCACGGGCGACTAATCGTACTTATGTTCGCATGGCGTTAGGTGGTGTAAGAGATGAAGCGGAAATTCGTGGGCATCGTCGCACTTATATTGGCGCAATGCCTGGAAAAATTATTCAAAATCTCTCGAAAGTAAAAGTGCGTAACCCGCTATTTTTACTTGATGAAATTGACAAAATGGCAACGGATTTGCGTGGTGATCCCGCGTCAGCATTATTGGAAGTTTTAGATCCCGAACAAAATAATGCCTTTATGGATCATTATTTAGATGTTGATTTTGATTTGTCTGATGTGATGTTTGTGGCGACTGCAAACAGTATGAATATTCCGCCAGCATTGCTTGATCGAATGGAAGTCATTCGTTTAGCAGGTTACACCGAGGACGAAAAGATAAACATTGCGTTGCGTTATTTAGTGCCAAAACAAATTAAACTCAACGGTCTGAAAGCGCGAGAAATCGATATTGCTGAAGAAGCTGTACGCGACATGATTCGATATTATTCGCGTGAAGCGGGAGTGCGAAATTTAGAGCGTGATATTTCCAAAATTTGCCGCAAAGTGGTCAAAGATTTGTTGTTAAAACCGCGTAAAACAAAAATCAAAATTACATCGAAAAATTTGAATGATTATTTGGGTGTGCAACGTTATAGCTACGGTTCAGCAGAAGAAAAAGATCAAATTGGTTGTGTTACTGGCTTGGCGTGGACATCGGTTGGCGGTGAGTTACTGACGATTGAAACGGCGGTGATTAACGGCAAAGGCAAGTCTTCGACGACGGGAACGTTGGGTGATGTGATGAAGGAATCAATTGCCGCAGCGATGACGGTTGTTCGGAGTCGTGCTGAGGTTTTAGGTATTGCCGACGAAGTGTTTCAAAACAAAGATATTCATATTCACGTCCCCGAAGGTGCAACACCTAAAGATGGTCCGAGTGCGGGCATTGGAATGTGTACCGCAATTATTTCTGCGTTGACCAAAATTCCTGTGCGAGCGAATGTGGCAATGACAGGTGAAATTACGTTGCGTGGTGAAGTTTTGGCGATTGGTGGATTAAAAGAGAAGCTACTTGCGGCGCATCGTGGAGGCATTACGACGGTAATTATTCCCAAAGAGAACGAGAAAGATTTGGTCGAAATTCCAGCAAACATTAAACAGAATTTATCGATTATGCCCGTGCGCTGGATTGATGAAGTTTTAGAAATAGCGTTGCAATATCAACCCGTTCCGCGTGAACCGATTTTGATGGATTCGCCTGAAAAATTGAAAATTGAATCAAATAAGAAAAGTAGAGGGCGAGTAACGGCACATTAAAAATGCGTGCAAGCCACAGAAACCAAAGTCTGTAACGGTTTATTGCTTGACACACCATGGGTGCGTTGTTATAAATACTGGCGTTTCAGGCGGTGTGGAAACGAGTGAAAACGGCACATCTTACTAAAAAATTTTTTAAAATAACTTCCTTAGGGGGAATGATGAACAAATCGGAATTGATCAGTGCAATGGCAGAATCAGCAAATGCAATTAAGCCAGATTCTTTAACTAAAGCTGATGCTGGACGTGCTTTGGATGCTTTTATTGCTGCAGTTACAAAGGCATTAAGTGAAAACGATACTGTCGCTTTAGTTGGTTTTGGCACCTATTCTGTAAAAGAAAGAGCCGAGCGTAAAGGACGTAATCCGCAGTCTGGCGAAGAAATTACAATTAAAGCTGCAAAAACACCTACATTTAAAGCTGGTAAATCTTTAAAAGATGCTGTAAACTAACTAAATCAAGTCGGGTGCTTAG
>CAIRCR010000544.1 GCA_903877065.1 uncultured Pseudomonadota bacterium | reverse complement strand
TCTGCTGTTAATGCCTTAAACATGCCTGAATTGACCGAATTTTCATTTGGTATGTCAGATGATTTAGAGGCAGCTATTGCTGAAGGGTCTACGTGGGTTCGGATTGGTACTGCTTTATTTGGCTCAAGAAATTACACTTCATCGCATTGAACATCTTTAAGTAAGCCTAAATATTTCGCATCGATTTCAATTAAAATTTTACTATCACCAAATTCATCCTCAAGTTCTTCTAAAATAGTGGCATTTGCAAATAGTTTTGCACGTATTCCACCCTGCTGTGCAGAAAGATAACAACGACGACGCACTTGCGTTGAGGCAAATTTTTCTACTAGGACTTGCAATAGTAATTCAATTCCTTCACCAGATACGGCAGATAACCAAATGCGAGTTGCATTTCCGTCATCATCTCGTTCAATGTGAGGGAGAATATTATCGAGTAAATCAATTTTATTAAATACTTCAAGCCGTGGAATTTTTGCAGCGCCAATATCTTCAAGTACTAACTCCACTTGATGCATTAAATCAGCACGATCATCAGCATGGGCATCAACAACGTGTAATAATAATTCTGCTTCAGTTGCTTCTTGCAGTGTTGACTTAAATGCGGCAACTAGTTCATGCGGAAGATGGCGAATAAATCCCACGGTATCAGCAAAAACGACTTCATTATTATTTGGTAAAGGACAACGACGTAAGGTTGGATCAAGTGTTGCAAATAGTTGGTCTGCAGCGTAAATATCCGAACCGGTGAGGGTGTTGAAAAGCGTTGATTTTCCCGCATTGGTATAACCTACCAATGATATAGTGGGCGTTTCACTTTTTTTGCGTTGACTGCGGCCTTGATGACGTTGTTTATCGACTTTATCGAGTCTTTGTTGGATTTGTTTTAGGCGGACAGCAAGTAGACGTCGATCTGTTTCCAGCTGTGTTTCACCTGGACCACGCATTCCAATACCGCCTTTTTGGCGCTCTAAATGCGTCCAACCTCGAACAAGTCGCGTCGATAAATGTTTTAATTGCGCTAATTCAACTTGAAGTTTACCTTCAAATGACTGTGCGCGTTGCGCAAAAATATCTAAAATCAATCCATTTCTGTCGACAACGCGCACACCTAAGAAACTTTCTAAATTACGCTCTTGACTTGGAGATAATGCATGATTAAAAAGTACGACATCGGCTTTAAACATGTCAATAGCCGCTTTTAATTCGTCTAGTTTTCCTGTACCAATGAAATACTTAGAGTCTGGACGTTGACGAGCCCCTGTCAGAACGTGAACGGGTTCTGTGCCAGCAGATTTTGCTAATTCTTTTAATTCGTACAGATTTTCTTGACCGCGATAAAACGTCATGTGAACTAAAATCGCACGTTCACCGGCGTCGGGGCGTTCCGAAACTAAACTCTGCATCATAGATTAATCATCACGATTCTCTTCACCTTCACCGCTTAAACGCACCATTTTACTGGGTACAATAGTTGAAATAGCGTGTTTGTAGACCATTTGGCTAACAGTGTTTTTTAACAT
>CAIRCR010000543.1 GCA_903877065.1 uncultured Pseudomonadota bacterium | reverse complement strand
CAATGAATTAGGTAAAGCTCGTATTGCATTGCACGCACAGCAGAATGCCGATAAAAATGATTTTCAAAATAACTTTGCGCTATTGGTTGAACTCAAAGGCGGTATTTTGGATTACAGCTTAATTGACCAATCACTCACCAAAGAAGAAACAGCGGCAATTAAAGGCATTACTCAACGTGCTAAAAAAGCCGATGTTGAAGCAATTACGGTTGCGTCTGATATGACAAAAGAAGAATTTGATGCACAGAAAAATGTCGCACCTACGCAAGCAGATAGTCATCGTCGTTACCGTTATCTAACCAAACAAATGGCTGGCTTACCGTATGCGGCTATCACTGAATCAGACGTTGAGAATTTCATCAATGATGATATTAAGCGGGTTATAAATTTAGAAAATCTCAAGGCGAGTATTCCTGCGTGTCAGGCTTGGGATAAAAATAATGCGCTAACGCAAGAGCGGTTTAAATCGAAAACTTCTATTAAGACCGTGATTGAGCCGATGATTGAACGATTACTTTCCGAGGAAGTGATTGATGTAAATGTTGCCCTGCGAGAATGTGAATATCTGCAACAGCACGCCGCTGAATTAGCTTCAAATGGCATCGGTAATTACACGCAAATTGGTTCACGTCCTGTGACTACGTTGGGAAATTTAGTGCGGCAATTCGGTTATAAAATAGGCTTTCTACAAATGCCTCGTCAAGATGGGAAACGAGTAAGGCAATATCAACTCGAAGAAATTGAGCATATCCATCGTTATGTGACAAATCGTCAGGCGACGGGTTTAAGTAGCGTGGTACGTTAAACGTCAGTTATGTGTTTTAAAGAAGAAAACAGAGGTTAGTGTGCCACCAAAAAGGGGAATTTAATCAATATAAATAATGCAAAAAACAAAGTTTAACGCTCATGTTCACGTTCTATTTCATGACTGAGTTCTAAATCTTTTTCTGCTTGTTTGCTGTATTCCAATGCTTTGAGTAGTTGAGTGCGTTTTTCAGGTGTGATTTCGTTACCATTTTTTAAATCGGGATCGAGATGACCAAAACGTCGTTTTAACTCGTCATCTATTTCGCGTTGTTGTGCTAGTTCGAGTTCTTGTTGTTTGAAGTTGTCGAGAGTTTCATCTATTCTGTTTAAAAAATTGGTGGCTTGCCTAATGTCATGTTCTGTAAAACTAGGTTGCTGTAATTCGGGGTTTGGAATTTGCTCAATAGCGATGGATACGTTTCGTTCTTCATTACGTCGTTTTTCAACGTAAGATTCAATACCACGTTTTTCCATGTGGTGAATTTGAGTACCTTTGTGTTTTGTTGGTTTATGGTTGCACGCTTGAGCGTATTCCCAATCGCCCCTTTCGAGAGCTTTTTCACGTTGTTTTACTAACGACAAATAACTATGTTGCCATCGCTCAGGTAGCCACCGATTGGTTTTCAAATACTCGTTACTCTCAAACATTTTGGATAGTTTGAACGCTAAATCTTTACGCCAATTTCGCAACTGACTAACATGGTTCCACTCCCTCGCTTTGTAACCAAAACACTCAGCATTGACATCTCGCAACGTCAGTAAAATGTGTGCATGGTAATTTCGCTCACTGGCAGCATGGTCATCAGGTTTGTGTAGCGCGACATCGGCTATCATCCCTTGGCTGGTAAAGTTATCACGCACAAAATCTTCAATCAATTCCACCATGTGTCCTTGAGTAAATTCATACGGTAAATTTATTTCAAGTGAACGCGCATATTGAGCATCTTTTCTAAACTCAGTTTCTTGCACCTTGTTCCAAAGCTCCCCTCTATCATGCGCCCATTCAGGCACAATTTCAGGCGTAAAGATTTTAGAAAATAACACTTCGGAATGCCCTTTTCGGTAATCATAAATCTTATCCGATTCCCTGTCTTTGATTCGCTCACGCGCAATATACGCTGCCGATGCGACAACACTTGTATCGGATTTAGGGGTTCCAATACTAACGGGGAGAAAACGTACGCTAAGGATTTTCAACCTGATTTAGTGGTCTAAGTTTTCCTTTTTCGATTTGTTCTGAAAGCGTAAATGAGTAATGTCCAAGCACAT
>CAIRCR010000542.1 GCA_903877065.1 uncultured Pseudomonadota bacterium | reverse complement strand
CTCCTTTTCAAATTGACGCAAATCTTACCACAACAAAAAAGCCCGCTCTTAAATTTGCATCAAAGAGCAGGGCTTTCAAGTTTTAACAACAGGCAAAGCAGGTCAAAACTCAACCCGCTTTACAAAAATTGTTTTGCAAAATTCGTAATCGCAAGAGCCAATAACGCGCCCAACATCCATTTAACTAAACTTAACTCTCCGTAAACTTGCTCAAAGCGGTTTTCCATTTTTAACTCGACTTCTTTTAAGTCTGCTTTTGTAACTGCCTCAGTCTGTTCTTGAGCATTACGAAATGCTTTAGCCATTCCTTCAGCTTGTTTTTGCTCAAAGCCAGATTCCGTCAAAGTTTGTACAAATTGCAACGTATCAAATGTAACCGTACTCATTTTCCTGCTCCCCAAAAAAATAAATCTTACCACAACAAAAAAACCGCTCCCCAGTTTTCACACCAAAGAGCGGTTCTTTTTTAACACCAAGCAAAGCAGGTCAAAACTCAACCCGCTTTACAGGATTACAACTAAGAATGTTTATCACGATGTTTTTTTTGTCTTTCTTTCAAGTCATACAGTGACACTGCAAACATTAACAATGCAAAAATTCCAACTACTATCAATGATTCAATCGCCATCGTCTTCACCTTTTCTAAAATTATACGAAATACCCAAAAACAAAACCTTTCGTCATATCAATCTTGTTATCTATAAAACCACCTACAACCGTTGCAACTATCGTAGCCGTTGCAAGATTATCGGCACAATTGCAAAACCTTCGCTCTGGTCTTTGTTAAACAATTGCATTTCAAGTCCTGTTTTCAATTCATTTCAAAAAAGCCCCGCCCCTTTTAACAAGCGATAGGGCTTTTTCATTTCAAACACCAAGTTGTTTCATTATCATTTTAACCAACGATTCTTGAATTTCAGTGTGTCGTGGAATCGGTGCTTTTCTGCCATCTAAACTGACAAAAATATCATGTCGTCCACCATGACGATGCAGGCTACAACCTTTCGCGGCAAGTAATCGAATTAAATCACTTCGTTTCATGCAGCAAGTTGTAAAATCTTAGTTTTTACATTCGCAGGTAAAGGCATTTCATCTTCAAGCAGCATCGAATAAACGTCTTTTATATTTTCTTCCAACTCTTGCAATGATTCTCCTTGACTAAAACAATTTGGCAATTCACGCAATTTACCTACATACCAATTATTATCTAACCAGTATTCAAGTGTAAAACTAGCCATTCCAACCTCCAAATAAAAAACCAAATCTTAACACAAAAAAGCCCCGCCCCTTTTAACAAGCGGCAGGGCTTTCAAGTTTTAACACCAAGCAAAGCAGGTCAAAACTCAATCTGCTTTTCAATGAAAAAATGCAATTTTAATCAACGCACTCGTAATTATGCCAAGCATTACCAAAATGGTTTTATTTGTCCATTTTGTAAAACTGATGTCTTGGCGCATATCGGACATTTCTTTTTGAATTGCGGTTATTTTTGCAGTAATTCGCATTTCAACATCTTTTATTTCACTACGGATTTGTTCAATCCTCAAATCTAAATGATCTTTGGTGACAGTATCGCCTTGAACTTTAGCGATTGTTTTTGCAATCGACTCTGCTTGACTACGTTCAATGCCCACTTCAATCATTTCGGTCGTTGCTTGTAATGTATCAAAGTATGCCATGACAATTCCTGCTAGTTTTTCAATTCATTTCAAAAAAGCCCCGCCCCTTTTAACAAGCGGCAGGGCTTTCAAGTTTTAACACCAAGCAAATCAGGTCAAAACACAACCTGCTTTACAGGATTACAAACTAAACGATAGTCAAAACACCAGATGACAACGTTGGCGTTCCAAAAGTAACACCCGTTAATACAACATAGTTTTCTGCTGTTGTATCGCTAGCATCACCATCCCACACTACCATCATTGCAGTATAAGTAGATGCTGTGGTGGCTGCTACGGTAAATGCACCAGCAGAAGAAATCGTACCGTACATATAACCAACATTTCCTGTACCTGCAAGTGTGATTGTACCCGTGCCAGCATCTACTGTGTTTACGTTACCAATCAAATTATCCAAAGTCGTGTT
>CAIRCR010000541.1 GCA_903877065.1 uncultured Pseudomonadota bacterium | reverse complement strand
TCTACCGAATAATTCGAGTGTTTTGGCTTTTGGCGTAGCGGTGAAAGCAAAATAACTGACATTCGGTGAAACGCGCCGTGACGCAATCGTGGCATCTAAAATATCTTCGGCGGTTAAGTCTTCATCGTCAATTTGCGAATCGGTCATTAACACTTCTTTTAATTGCCGTGCCGTTGAGCCTGTTTGTGATGAATGCGCCTCATCAGCAATAATCGCGTAGCAACGCTCTTTTAAATTCACGCTGTTTTCGATGGCGCGTAATACAAACGGGAACGTTTGAATCGTCACGATAATAATCGGCTGAGAATTTTCGAGCGCGGCAGCTAATTTTTCGGATTTCGAGCCATCGCCTTCTTTGTTGTTGATACGTCCGACAACACCATCAACGTGTTCAAATTGATAAATTGTGTCTTGTAATTGGTCATCTAAAACTGTTCGGTCTGTGACAATAATGACCGAGTGAAATTGCTTGTTGCCGTCAGCGTTATAAAGCGACGAAAGCTGATGCGCTGTCCATGCAATCGAATTCGATTTGCCTGAACCTGCGCTGTGTTGAATGAGGTATTTTTGCCCAGTACCTTCTGTTTTGGCGGCGTGGAGTAATTTTTTCACCACGTCCCATTGATGATAACGCGGAAAAATTAAGGCTTCTTTTTTATATCGCCGTCCTTCCCAGTCTTCTTTTTCTTCGATTTGCAAATGAACGAAACGCGCCAAAATGTTTAGCAAATTTTCAGGCAATAACACTTCATTCCAAAGATAAGCCGTCGCGTATTGGTTGGCATCGTCGGGCGTATCGTTCCACGCGCCACCCTCTGTTGTGCCTTTGTTGAACGGGAGAAAATAAGTGTCCGCACCTTCGAGGCGTGTGGTCATATAAACTTCGTACTGACTCACCGCAAAATGCACCAACGCGCCACGCTTGAAAGTCAGCAACGGTTCGGGCTTTTTGGTTGTTGGGTCAATCGGTAAGCGCGTGGTTTTATATTGCTTAATCGCGTTGTGAACGGCTTGTTTGAATTCAGATTTAAGTTCGAGTGTCGCAATCGGCAAGCCATTCACGAATAACACTAAATCAATTCGCGCCAAATTTCCCCATGCGCTATAAATCAATTCAGGTACAACGCGGCAACGGTTCTTGTCATAACGCGCCAACGTGTCAGGGTTTAAATCATGTTCAGGTTTGAATTGGCACAACCGAAAGCGCGTGTTTCGGTCTTTGATTTCGTGACGCAACACGCCGAGCGTACCGAAAGTTCGCATTTCTTTGTTGGCGGCGTTTGGGTCGGCTTTGCTGAGTTGATTTGCAACACGTTCTAAAAACTTTTCATCGGCGTTATTCGGATACAACACACAAAATTTTTGCCATTGTTGCGGCTGGGTTTTTTGCACAAAACCGAGTAAATCCTCCGAATACAAGGCTAGTTCTTGATTGTAATTTTCAGATTTTCCGAGCAACCAGCCGTTAGCGAGTAATTGCGAAATAATGTCATTTTGAAACGGTAGTTCGTTGGCTTTGCTCATGCCATCAACTCCAACTCTTTGCGCCATTCACTAAATAAATTTTCCAAAATAGCGTAATGCCGTTTTTTTATCACTGCTTGCACAATGCCATCGTTCAATTCCAAATAATCATGCACCAGCACATTCCGAAAGCCGATGATTTTTAAAAGTTCATCGTGTTGTTGAAAACTCAAATCCCCATAACTTTTCAACTCGTCCACCGCTTCACGCGATTGGCTGACCGATAAATTATATTTTTGCGCCGCAAAATAACGCGCCATGCCAATGAACGATTCAATGTAAATCTGCAACGCCCGTTGAATCGCTAAAAAATCCCGCTCTGTCCAAGTCGCGGTATCTTCGTTGTGGTA
>CAIRCR010000540.1 GCA_903877065.1 uncultured Pseudomonadota bacterium | reverse complement strand
TGTTATACCCCTTGTAAATTGGTGTTATACCCCTTGTAAATTGGTGTTATACCCCTTGTAAATTGGTGTTATACCCCTTGTAAATTGGTGTTATACCCCTTGTAAATTGGTGTAAAATTGATCAATCCAAAATGAAAAAATGTAGAGCATGCACGAAGTATTTGATATAAATAACCTGATTGTAGTCAAGCATAACCACATTATTGATGCGGAATACTCGATGGGAGTTTGCGAACAACGCATACTTTTAACTTGCATTGCAAAAATAGATTCAACAAAAGAACTTGATCAAAATCACATTTTCATTGTTTCCGTTGATGATATTGTTGATTTAGTTGATTTAAGACGCGATTCAGCATATTCACATTTAAAGAAAACTTGCGAATCTCTTTTTACCAATGTTGTTACCGTTGAATTACCCGATAAGTCTGAAATAGTAAGAACTCGCTGGGTATATATGGTTAGCTATATGGAAAAGGAAGGGAAGATAAAGCTGCGTTTCACTCCTGAAATGATGCCATTTCTCACTCAAATTAGTCGTAATTTCACAAAGTACAAACTTTCCGATGTTTTGAAATTCAAATCAGCTTATAGTTATCGCCTGTATGAACTGTTATGTCGCTGGGAGAGAAACGAGCATACTGTTTCTATTGATTGGCTTAGAGAGAAGTTTCAGTTGACTGATAAATACGAGCGTATGGACAACTTTAAAAAAGATGTCATTGATGTGGCCGTTGGTGAAATTAGTGCAACATCAAACATCAAAGTCACTTACGAACAAATAAAGCGGGGCAGAAACATTGTAGCGTTCCGATTTATTTATTCTCGCAAGCAAGATAATAAAGCAATTAAATCTTCATCATTTGTCGATATTTCAGATGCACAAATTGTAGCTGTGCAGGAGGTACAACAACCAATAGACGCTAAAATCAACATTGATATTTTTCAATTCAATGACAAAGACAAACAACTCGCCAAGAATGCTTTAGCCAAAGTTCCTGAAGCAACGCAACACATTATTCTAAACATATTCAAAGCTGCACTGACAAAAGGGGATGTTAAATATCCATTGCGATATTTGAATGGCTTAGTTAGCAAATCCCTGGCTGGCGATTTAGACACCACTGCATTTGAGAAGGTATCCATTCCCAGCAATGACTTTGAAAAACAAACTCGTCGTGCTGAAAAGATTAAGCAAGCCTTTGCAAAGCATACTGATGAAATAAAGGCTAAAATAGCCGCTGACGGTCATATTTTTATCAA
The DNA here is from genome assembly GCA_903877065.1 of uncultured Pseudomonadota bacterium. Lineage (GTDB taxonomy): Bacteria > Pseudomonadota > Gammaproteobacteria > Methylococcales > Methylomonadaceae > UBA10906. Next base: position 613 of record CAIRCR010000540.1, on the reverse strand, counting down.
AGGCGAAGGAACGGTCACTCAATCAGAATTTGAGGCTCTAGGGCTAATAGAGAAGGTTTCACGATCAGGTTCTAAATCCGTTACCTTATCTGAATTAGTTGAAAAGGCTGAAGAACAAGAAAACTTGCGTAAAGAACAAGAAATTACTCAGAAAAAGGTTGAACGCGAAAAGAATGCACAAAAACCTAAAGAAGTTGCCGATGTTCCAGTAACAACCATGTCTGAACATGAAATAGCCACCCGTCAAATGATTTTAGAATTAGAAGCAGAATTGATAGCCAAAGGTGAATTTACTGGAGTTAATTCAATGGCAATTAGCAAGGAAGAATTAGCCGAATTAGAAGAAATTGAAGCGATGCAAACTCGTTTAATGCAAAACTTTGGACTCGGTGCGGACAAGCTGTAGCAGGCATTAGAAACCATGAGCTGCTACAGCTGTATTCTAAACGGTACTAAGCACCTGGCTAATCGCACTTTGAATCAGTTCCGCAGTCAGGGTGTGATTAAAAGTGAGGGGAACCGCAGAAAAATTACGCAATGGCTGAATTCGCCCAGTATTTCTCCCAATCGTCATTAGCTCTCACGACTCGTAAGGCTAACATTGACTCAACGT
>CAIRCR010000539.1 GCA_903877065.1 uncultured Pseudomonadota bacterium | reverse complement strand
CGCCGCATCGTGCAAAGCGCAGGGCTCGGTGATCGGTCCTTGACCGAGGCTGTAACCGTGACAGCAAAAGACATTGTTTTGGCAATCATCGACAACGCACGAATTGCAGAGCCACCAAATTCAATGGTGTAGCCGTTGCCACCTGCTGTGCCAATTTGTCCGATGATTGCCAAAACAATGTCTTTTGCTGTCACGCCTTTGCTTATTTCACCGCTGACGTTAATGAGTAAATTTTTGGCTTTTTTCTGAACCAAACATTGTGTGGCTAAAACGTGTTCGACTTCTGACGTACCAATTCCAAATGCTAACGCGCCCGATGCGCCGTGTGTTGACGTGTGCGAATCACCACAAACCACAGTCATTCCTGGAAGTGTCGCACCTTGTTCAGGACCGATGACATGAACAATCCCTTGGCGAATATCATTCATGCCAAATTCAGTAATGCCAAATTCAGCGCAATTTTTATCAAGCGTTTCAACTTGCAAACGCGAAACAGGGTCGGCAATGCCTTTGTCACGGTAATTTGTCGGCACGTTGTGATCGGCAACCGCTAAATTACGCGCCACATTCCAAGGTTTTCTATTTGCCAAACGCAACCCATCAAACGCTTGCGGTGACGTGACTTCATGAACTAAATGTCTGTCGATATAAATTAAGCAAGAACCATCGTCTTCACGGTGAACAACGTGATCTTCCCAAAGTTTGTCGTATAACGTTTTGCCTGTCATTTTCTATCCCAAAACTGCAAAAATTTTCGCGGTAATTTCTTCAACACTGCCCACGCCCTTAATTGAACTAAATTTTACGTTTTGTTCAGGCGCGGAATAATAATCAACAAGTGGTTTTGTTTGTTCATGATAAACACGCAAACGATTTCGCACGGTTTCTTCTTTGTCGTCGTCACGCTGAATGAGTGGCTCGCCAGTCAAATCATCAACACCTTCAATTTTTGGTGGATTGTATTCAATGTGATAACTGCGACCCGATTGTAAATGTACTCTGCGCCCTGCCATGCGATTAACAATTTGTTCATCGGCAACATCAATTTCAATGACGGTATCAATAATTACGCCTAATGCTTTTAAGCCTTCAGCTTGAATGATTGTGCGCGGAAAACCATCAAGTAAAAAACCATTTTTACAATCGTTCGCGGTAATGCGTTCTTTAATCAACCCTAAAATAATGTCATCCGAAACAAGTCCACCCGCATCCATAACTTTTTTTGCTTCAACACCAAGTGGCGACCCTTCACGAACAGCCGCACGCAGCATATCGCCCGTTGAAATTTGAGGAATCGCGTATTTTTCGATAATAAACTGCGCTTGTGTACCTTTGCCTGAACCAGGGCTGCCTAACAAAATGATGTGCATGAATGACTCCAACGTCTCTTTTTCAAATGGGATAGTGTATCTACTAGGGCTTATTTTATAGCATAATCGGTCTAAACTCCTGATTAAAATGCACCTACTTTTTGACGATTAACGCGAAAAATCATAACAAGATAAGACATCACATCACGTTAATCGAATTAACTGGTTAAAATGCTCAACTTTATAAACCAAATTATTTGAAAAATTTTATGGAAATTACAACCCGTCCAAGCAGTACAAAAAAGTTAAATTCAACATCAAAAAAACAAGTCGTCAAAATCAATACCATTTTGTTCAACGAAATACTGACAGCACACGATAAAGCAGTGATTATCGCCGCAACACCTAGCTCGGAATCGATGGCGTTATCTGACAGATTTGAAGCCGATCCATTTGCGATGAGAATTGCCGTTGACCGCAACAGAGGAATGCTTTCTGGTGAAATTGATGCCGATTACATCAACAGTTTGATAGAACAACAACGAGAAACACGGCGCGAAACAATTAAAAATTCAACCCTAGCAAGATCACTCGCTTTTCTTCAACAAGAACGCGACGATTTTTTTAGACGCATTGCTTCCTACGCCTAATGAGTAAAAAAACGAAAACAGCTTTTGTCTGCGACCAATGTGGCGCAGATTATCCACGTTGGAACGGACAATGCACCAGTTGTGGCGAGTGGAACACGATTAAAGAAATTCGTTTAGCTCCTGCAAATGAAAAACATCCTGTTTCTAACGGTTACGCGGGAAATCGTTCCGAAGTTAAATTTTTATCTGACGTAAATTTATCCGAAGCTGAACGTATTTCGAGTGGTATTTCTGAATTTGACCGCGTGCTGGGTGGCGGCATCGTTCGTGGCAGTGTCGTTTTAATTGGTGGCGCACCAGGCGCAGGAAAAAGTACGTTATTACTTCAAGCCATTGCACACATCGCCGCGCGAGATATTTCAGTTTTGTACGTTTCAGGTGAAGAATCGTTGCAACAAATCGCTGAACGCGCCAACCGTTTAAAACTTCCCGCAGACAAAATTATGATGCTCGCCGAAACGTCGGTTCAGCGCATTTGTGATGTATTGGACGACATTCACCCGCAAATTTTGGTCATTGATTCCATTCAAGTCATGCACACGCAAACGTCCGATTCTGCGGCGGGTTCGGTGTCGCAAGTGCGTGAATCGGCAAGTTATTTAACGCAATATGCCAAGCAACATAACGTTTCGATTTTTATGGTTGGACACGTCACAAAAGACCATTCACTCGCAGGACCTATGACACTCAGCCATATTGTCGATACACAAGTTATGCTCGCTTCAACTGACGACGCACGTTATCGCGTGTTACGCGCCGATAAAAATCGTTTTGGCAGTGTGGGGGAATTGGGATTTTTTGCAATGGACAGTTCAGGTTTAAAAGAAGTTAAAAACCCGTCCGCAATGTTTTTGAATCGTGCTGAAAAACCGTCTTCTGGAAGTGTCGTCACTGTTTTATGGGAAGGCACTCGCCCGTTGCTTGTTGAAATTCAAGCTCTTGTTACCGAATGCCAATACGGCAATCCACGCCGTTTAGCTGTTGGTTTAGATCAAAATCGCTTGGCGATGTTATTGGCAATTTTGACGCGGCACGGTGGCATTGCAACGGCAAGCGATGAAATTTATGCCAACGTGGTCGGCGGGATTCGTGTCACTGAAACCAGCTCAGATTTAGCGATTGTTGCTAGCATCGTTTCAAGTTTGCGTAATAAAGTGGTGTCGCAAGAAGCGTTTTTCTTTGGTGAATTAGGTTTGAATGGTGAAATTCGTCCTGTTGCAAACGGTCATGCACGTTTAAACGATGCCGCAAAACATGGTTTTACCAAAGCCGTTATTCCAAAAGGCAACGCACCCAAAAAAGCGATTGCAGGTTTAGAAATTCATGCCGTTTCAACGCTTTCTGAAGTGTTGGATATTTTGTTTGAGATTTAATTTTAATGCGCTAAAGTCGCGCCTTTCGTTTTACTTTTCGAGGTTTTTTATGTCAACACCACAATTTAGTTTTGAGTTTTATCCGCCAAAAACACCCGAAGGCAAAACTAGCTTACAAAATGTCCAACAAAAACTCGCGCAATTAAATCCAGAGTTTTTTTCGGTGACGTTTGGCGCGGGTGGTTCAACACGCGATAAAACGTTTGATGCTGTCATTGATATTCAAAATCGAGGCATTGCCGCCGCGCCACATTTATCGTGCGTGGCTTCGACAAAAGAAAATATCGGCTCGATTTTAAATAACTACAAACAACACGGAATTTCTAAAATTGTCGCGCTACGCGGAGATTTGCCGTCAGGAATGATGTCGGCGGGTGAGTTTCGTTACGCAAATGAATTAGTAGAATTTATTCGTCAAGAAACGGGTGATTATTTTGATATTCATGTTGCCGCTTATCCTGAAGTGCATCCGCAAGCCGCAAACAGCAGCGAGGATTTTAAAAACTTCAAACGCAAAGTTGACGCGGGTGCAAATGCGGCGGTGACACAGTATTTTTACAACGCCGAAGCCTATTTTCATTTTGTTGATCAATGTGAAAAAGGCGGCATTACCATTCCAATCGCGGCGGGAATTATGCCGATTACGCAGTATTCACAATTGTTTCGCTTTTCTGAAATGTGTGGCGCAGATATTCCACGCTGGTTACGCAAACGATTGGAAAGTTTTGGTGATAATCGTGAAGCCGTGCAAGCGTTTGGTTTGGAAGTTGTTAGCAAATTGTGTCAACAATTACTTGATGGCGGCGCACCGAGTTTGCATTTTTACACCATGAATCAAGCCGTGCCGACGCTTGCGATTCTGAATAATTTGAAATTGAGCGCGTGAAAAATTCAATTCTTTCGCAACGTGACTTAGCTGTTTTGTGGCATCCGTGTACACAAATGCACGATCACGAAACATTTCCGTTGATTCCGATTAAATCAGGTCAAGGCGTTTGGCTTGAAGACTTTGAAGGCAATCGTTATTTAGATGCAATTAGTTCATGGTGGGTGAATTTGTTTGGTCACACGAATCCGATTATCAACGCCGCGTTAAAAAATCAGCTTGATAATTTAGAACACGTTATTTTTGCTGGTTTTACGCATGAAGCCGCGATTGAACTCGCTGAAAAATTAGTCGCTATTACACCTGCTGGCTTGTCGCGTTGTTTTTACGCTGACAACGGTTCAGCGGCGGTTGAAGTGTCGTTAAAAATGAGTTTTCATTTTTGGCAAAATAGCGGTGAAACTAAAAAAACAAAATTTGTCACACTTGAAAACAGCTATCACGGCGAAACTTTGGGTGCGTTAGCAGTTGGTGATGTCACGTTATACAAAAAAACTTACGCGCCATTGTTGATGGACGTGATAACCGTGAAAAGTCCAGATTGTTATTTTCGAGAAGAAGGCGAAAGTTGGGCGCATTATTCAACGCGCCAATTCACGCATCTTGAAAACGTTTTAGAACAAAATTCAAATGAAATTTGTGCGGTAATTGTTGAGCCGCTTGTGCAATGTGCGGGCGGAATGCGAATGTATGACGCGGTTTATTTAAAACTGCTTCGAGCCGCTTGTGACAAATACAACGTTCATTTAATCGCTGATGAAATCGCGGTGGGTTTTGGACGGACGGGAACAATATTCGCCTGTGAACAAGCGGGAATTTCGCCTGATTTTTTATGTTTGTCGAAAGGTCTAACAGGCGGCTATTTGCCTCTTTCTGTAGTTTTGATGACAGACGATATTTACGCCGCGTTTTACGATGATTATTCAAAAATGACTGCGTTTTTACATTCACACAGTTACACTGGAAATGCGTTAGCGTGTCGAGCGGCGTTGGCGACGCTGAACATTTTTGAATCACAAAACGTGCTTGAAAATAATCGTATTTTAGCCATGAAAATGACCGAATTATCACAACGTTTTTTGAATCACCCCAACGTTGCTGAAGTACGACAAAAAGGCATGATTGTCGCTATCGAATTGATCAAAAATAAATTTACTCGTGAACCGTATCCCTGGCAAGAACGGCGCGGGTTACACGTTTATCGTTACGCACTGTCAAAAGGCGTGTTGTTGCGTCCACTTGGCAATGTGATTTATTTTATGCCGCCGTATGTGATTACAACGGATGAATTAACCTTTATGTTCGACATAGCGTGGCAAGCTATCACGACATAACCACCTAAAAACAAGAATAATTATTTATATAGAGAGGAAATCATGAGTGCTTTTATTTTGAGTGACATTTTTATTTACCCTGTGAAATCGTTGGCAGGGATTCGTGTTTCACAATGGGACGTTGTCGAAACGGGCTTTCGTTATGATCGCCAATGGATGTTAATTGATGAAGAAGGAAAATTTCTTAGTCAACGCACATTGCCGAAAATGGCATTGATTCAAACTCGTTTGACTGACACCGATTTAATTCTTTCGATGCCTTCGCATTCTGATTTAAGTGTGCCACTTCACCCACAAGAAGGTGCAATTATTAAAAGTACGGTGTGGGATGATTGTTGCGATGCACAACACGTTTCAAATGAAGCTGATGATTGGTTTAGCAAAGTTTTAGACGCGCCTTGTCGCTTAGTTTATTTGCCAACTGAAACAAAACGCGGTGTCGATTTAACTGTTGCAACTGAAATCGATCACGTTGCTTTTTCGGATGCGTTTCCGTTTTTATTGGTGTCTGAAAATTCGCTCAATGCGCTGAATGCGGCATTAGATATGCCTGTCGAAATGGCACGTTTTCGTCCGAATTTAGTTATTTCGGGTTGTGATGCTTACGCTGAAGATACTTGGCGTGAAATTCAAATTGGTGAAATCAGTTTTCGCTTACCAAAACCTTGTGATCGTTGCGGAATACCTGCGCTAAATCCTCAAACTGCTGAACTGACAAAAGAACCGTTGACGACATTGAGTAAATTGAGAAAGTGGGAAAATAAAATTTATTTTGGGCAAAATGCGTTGCACAATCAGCACGGGGAACTGAAAATCGGGGACAGCGTAAAAGTGAATGAAATCGGCGACAAACAGCCGCCGATTTTGTAAACCATCAATCAAATACTTGAATATAGCTCTAAATACTGTGCCGCACTGTTTTTCCACGAAAAATCGCGGGTCATTGCATTGACTTGAACCTGCGTCCACATTTCGGGAAAACTGTGCAGCAACGTGGCACGCTTAATCGTTTCAAATAGCGCCCCCGAATTTTGGGCATTAAACACAAAACCCGTCGCGGTTCGATTTGCTAATGTTTCGGGCAATGTATCAACAACCGTGTCGGCTAAACCACCCGTACTTCTGACGATAGGCAACGTACCATAACGTTGGCTGTACATTTGATTTAATCCGCACGGTTCAAAACGTGATGGCATTAAAAATACGTCAGCCCCCGCTTCAATTAAATGGGCAAGTGATTCGTCATAACCGAGCGTTAATGACATTTTGTAAGGATACGCAGAGGCAAATTGTTGTAAACGCTGTTCAAAACCTTTGTCACCACTCCCCAAAATGACAATTTGTATCGATAACCCCAAAAGATCTGACAAACAATCCAAAACCCCTTAAAAATGAAATAATAAAAATAAAAAACAGAAATAAAATAATAAAATAAAATGAGAATTGAATTGAAATCAGCTTACCTCCAATTGTGGGCATTGTGCTCACTTTCAATAATTGTCT
>CAIRCR010000538.1 GCA_903877065.1 uncultured Pseudomonadota bacterium | reverse complement strand
TAGATAGTAGTTTTGCAACGCCTTATGATTTAGAACATTTTTTCAAAATTCAAAATCAACAACGTGATGTTGAATACATCACAGTGCCAATTTCTCCGACAACTGAAATTCCAAATGACGACACGATAAACGCTTATTATCAAGCCCATCAAATACAATATCAGTTACCTGAACAAATAGCGGTGGAATATGTTGAATTGACGCTCGATGATTTAGCAAAAACGATTGACGTGACCGACGAAAAAGTTAAAGCATTTTACGAGGAACAAAAAACACAATACAGCACGCCTGAACGTCGCAAAATTAGCCATATTTTGTTTGAAATTAACGATAAACAAGACGAAAAAACCGCATTAGAAAAAGCAATTCAAGCCAAAACCGTTTTAGCAAATAAAGACTTTGCAATCGTTGCCGCTGAATTATCCGATGATAAATTGACGGGCAAAGCGGGGGGGGACTTAGGTTTATTCAGCGCAGGCGTTATGGATAAAGAATTTGACAATGCCGCGCTGGCGTTAAAACAAAGTGAAATTTCTGAACCCGTTAAATCTGCGTTTGGTTATCACTTAATTAAAGTTACTGAATTAACGCCTGCTGAAATTAAACCTTTCGACAACGTAAAAACCGAAGTCACAAAAACTTATCAAAAATCACAAGCTGAGAATTTGTTTTATCAACAAGCCGAATTGTTGACAGAAATTAGTTATCAAAATTCCGATAATCTGCAAGTTACCGCAAATCAGCTTAATTTGACGATTAAAAAAACGGGGTTGTTCACCAAAACCGAAGGTGAGGGCGTTGCTGTCAATGAGAAAGTTCGTGATGTGGCGTTCAGTGACGAAGTATTGCAAGGTGCAAACAGTACGCCGATTGAAGTGAGCAACGATCATTTAGTGATTTTGCGTTTGCTCGAACATAAAGCCGCTGAAAATAAACCGTTGGCGGACGTGAAAATGGACGTGATTAAAGCTGTGCAAGCTCAACAAGCGCAGCAAAAAGTGGCTGAAACCGCGAAAGCGATAAAAACTAGGTTGCTAGCGGGTGAAACGTTGGCAAAAGTTGCGGAAGATTACAAATTGCCCGTTCAAAAAGCGGTAGGGTTAACACGCATGAAGAAAGATTTTAATGTCCTGTTAAACGAAGCGATTTTTAAAGCCTCAAAACCTGTTGCAGACAAACCGAGTATTTTCACGGTGACATTACCTACGCATGAGGAAGTTGTCGTTGGTTTGACGAAAGTTCAAGATGGTGTGATGAGTGAAGAAGATAAAAAACGTGCCGCTTTGGCGACAAAAAATATTGCCAAAGCAATCGGTGAAAGTGAATTTAACGCGCTGATTAACACGTTAGAAGAAAAAGCCGATGTTGAAATTAACCCGCCAACGACAGCGCAATAATTATCGTAACGTGATTGCTAATCCTTGTAAGACTAAATCAGTTTCAAGGATTAGCTCAATTTTCAACTGTGCGGCAATAATTTCCGCATCACCGCCTGTTAGAAATAACATCGTATTTTCAGGCAATTGCTGAATCACTCGTTCAATCAATCCACAAGCAGCAAACAACGATCCGTTATAAATTGCAGCTTCGGTTGAAATCGACAATCCCACGTCATGTTGTGAATGGGTTAAAGGTAAATCAGCGGTATTGAAGGCAAGGGCGGTTTTCATTAACGTTAACCCCGCACAAATCAAACCGCCTTGATGCTCTCCTTTTTCATTCAAAACATCGACGGTAATCGCCGTGCCGCAATCAACAACACAAACTGGCATATTTGTTTTTTGCCGCACTGCAATCAACGCTAACCAACGATCTACACCTAATTTTTCAGGTTGAAAATAACCATTTGTGATGCCAAACACCTGTGTCTGTGTCATCGCAAAATTTACAGAAATACCGCGCCACAATTCACGAATCATCGCTGTGATTACGTTTAACAATTCAGCCTTTCCGACGCACGAAATACCAACCTTTTCAGGCTGTAAATCTTGCCACAAATTATGTAACGTTTGCGGCGTAATTTCGGAATGTAGCAACGTTTGTCCGAACTGAAATTCATTATTTTCAGCACACACCCATTTCAAACGGCTATTGCCTAAATCAATCAATAAATTCACGCGCTAAAACTCACTTCACCCGATGCAAACGTTTGAATTGTGCCGTCGCCTCGTTGCAATTTTAATAAGCCATTTTCATCGATACCTTTAACGTTGCCGCTGATTTTCTGTGTGCCGACAAATAAATTAACGTGCTTGCCCACCAAACAATCGTAACCACGCCATTCGTCCAAATACGCGGCTAATTTTTGTTCTTCAAACGTTGCGGCAATTGGCAATAATTCATTTAACAATTGCGCGATGAAATGATTACGTTCAAATACCATGTTTGGCGCGATTTTCGTTAAATCCGTAAAACTTTGTGTAATGCCTTCAACGTCAACGGGTAAATTCAAATTCAAACCGAAACCAATAACTGCGCTCGCATTGCCATCGACGTGTGAATTTACTTCGATGAGAATACCGCCCAACTTTTTACCGTCGCTGTAAATATCGTTCGGCCATTTCAAACCCACGTTAAAAATGCCGTGTTGATTCAAAACACGAATGACACCCACACCAATTGCCAAACTCAAACCGCTCAACTGCGCTACGCTGTTAAATTTCCACAAAAAAGAACCATAAATGTTTTGTCCCAACGGTGAAATCCATTGCCGTCCGAGCCGACCTTTTCCAGCGGTTTGTTCTTCGGCAAAACAAACACAACCCGAAGGCGCATTGTTTTGAGCGCGAGTCATTAAATAATTGTTCGTTGAATCAATGCACGCAAAAATTTCTAATTCAAAACAGGCATTTTGAGCCGCTTGTGTTAAGTGTTCGATAATTTTTGGTGCGTTTAACAACGTACAATTAGGCATTACGTCGTTGTTCATTTTGTTGCCGAAGTTGTTGCAATTGTTTTTTTGCAACGTGTTTACTTAACAAATCACAATCCGCTTCTTTTATATTGACGAAGTCCACGCCAACAAAGTAAGGGTAAATATCAACGGGATCAGAATATTTAAAGCAATGGATAACTTTTGCGTAAACCAAAATCACTGTTGTGCTATGAACTAATAGAATTTTTACTTCTAAATACTGTCCTATTTTTAGCTGTTCATCGCAATCAAAACCAACCCCAGAAATACTGATATTGGCATTGCGGGTTTGATTTGCACTAACTTCGTCAATGTTGCTCAAACTAATCACGGCTTGCGCGACTAAATCTATTTTGATGTTTAGCAATTTTAAGTAATCAGCAAAATCCGAATGAATTTGTTCGAGTTTGCCGTGAAGTATCGTTGCTTCTTCGGCAATGAGTTCTAACGCGGAAGTGAGGGAACAATTATCAAGCAAACTCGACGTTGATTGAATCGGATGTTGTATTTGCGGTTCATCAACCAAGCGATACGATAAATTAACGTAATCGCTAATGCGAAAAAAACGTCTTTTTTCAGTGAAAGTTTTTTTACTGTCTTCCATTTAATAATCCAACTAATAAGTTAAAAATTTAAACCACATTCGGTAAGCCGAAACGGATAATTTTTGCAAAATCGGCGGCATTCAAACTAGCCCCACCAACCAACGCACCGTCTACACCAGCTAATTGCATAACCGCTTCGATATTGTCTGGCTTAACATTACCGCCGTACAAAATACGAACTTGCGCGGCAACTTGTTCACCGTATAAATCCATCAATAAATTACGAATGAAATCGTGAACTTCGCTAATTTGTTCCAAAGGTGCAGACTGTGCGCCAACGCCAATTGCCCAAATAGGTTCATAAGCAATAATGACTTCGGGCATAGCATGACGAGCAACACCTTCCAAGCTGGTCGTAATTTGTCGCTCGAGTAATGTAAATGTTTCACCATCATTTCGAGCTTCTAAATTTTCACCGCAACATAAAATAACCTGCAAACCATTTGCCAACGCAGCTTGAACTTTGCGTCGAATTGCGTCATCACTTTCGCCAGCTCGCTCGGTTAATTCGGTTTCTAAAAATGTAGCCAACCCTGCCAACATACCTGAGTTTTTTTCATCGATTAAATGATTAAGCGTGGTTATGACTTGTGGATTTGGATTTTCACTCTGTTCTAAATGATGTAGCGTGTGCATTAAAAATTCGGGTGACAAACGCCGTGCAACACTAGAACTAAAACCAAAATATTTGCCTAAATTTGAACGACGATCCGAATGCCCCACAATAACGCGATCTACACCAATTGCTGCCAACATATCGGCGGAAATTTCACCTGTAAACGCACCTTTGGATTCAAAAAAAGTATCTTGTGCTAATAAAAAAACATTACGTCCAATACCGTATTCACGTCGCAAAAAATCGGGTTGAATGTAGCCAGCAAGTGTTGATAAGCCTGTAAATGGTGGTGCAAATCCCAAATCAACGTCTTTAATATCACGACATAAATCAAAAATACGCGCGGCTAAAGCAACGCCAGCACGCGGAATTAAATTCATTTTCCAATTACCCGCCAAAAAAGGACGAATCGCACCAGGATCGAGATGTTCAGCGGGAATTTTGCGCCACCGATCGGCGGTGCGTTGGCGATAATAATTACGATAAGTTGTAGACGTATTCATTGTGTTACCTAAAAAATTAAGCTGTTAGTGAATGGGAAGGTTTTTTTGTGCTAAACGCTCGCTATTTTGAACGCCTAGACCGTTAAGCACAATGCTATAATGCCGCAACCTCAAAACTAATCTATCCTAAGGAATTAAACATGACAATCAGTGCTACAGAATTTAAACAAGCGATGCAATTATGGGCAAGTGGTGTGACAGTCATAACAACCTATTCTGAAAAATATGGCTTGCAGGGAATGACTGTGTCGGCATTTTCGAGTGTTTCAGCTGAATCAGCTTTGATTTTATGTTGTGTTAATGATGCCGCCGATACGATTCTTGGTATTGACGATAGCCAATCATTTGCCGTAAATGTGCTGACAACGCAACAACAAGAAACGTCAAATCAATTTGCGGGCGGTTGTTCGCATGAAGAACGCTTTTCAAAAAATACGTGGTGTACAGCCGTTACGGGTGCGCCGTTATTGAACGAAAGTTTAATGTCGCTCGATTGCAAATTAGTCGAAAAAGTACGCGCGGGGTCACATTGGATTTTTATTGGTGAAGTGCAAGCAAGTGAACTGCGTCACGGTGAACCGCTTTTATATTATCGTGCAAATTATCGTGAGCTTATGATCGTAGATTGAAAAATACTTATTACTTGGACGTTGGTGCATAAATAAAAACATTTTAAATCAAATTGTTGTATCTTTTTGATGTGTCAAAATTAGCTGAAAAGCGTTGGTTTTTCCACAAAATAGCAATGCTTTAAAATTCAAAATATTGATTTTAAATAAGTTTATTTTGCACCAACGCCAAAAAATTTAGATACTCCGTTGATGAACTTTTTGTTTCATCTGATTTTGAGACCCTTCTTATGATGTGTTAGCTATAAAATCCTCGACTGGCATGGCTCTACTCCTGAATTAAATTGCTTTGACAAAAACAACTCTACAGAAAATCGGGTCATGCTTTCAATTCAGTAAAAAGTCGAACATCGCGATTGAATGGATAAATTCGTTGCTTTAATGGATAATGCGCCCCTAATTTTTGGATTATTTGTGACGTAATGAAAAAACAACTCGAAAGTCTACTTTCTCAAACAATAAAAACCTTACAAGCGCAAAACGTTTTAACTGCTGATATAAATCCCCTCGTTCATATTGAACGCACTCGTGATGTTTCACACGGCGATTTTGCTTCAAATATCGCGTTGATTTTAGCCAAATCAGCAAAAACTAATCCGCGTCAACTTGCCGAACAGATTATTGCTGAATTTCCAAAAAATGAAGCAATTTTAAAGGTCGAAATTGCAGGGGCAGGCTTTATCAATTTTTTTATCAATTCCAACGCGCAATATCAAGTTATTGCAGGCATTCAAGCGGCAGGTGAAAATTTTGGAAAAAGCCAAATCGGCGCGGGTAAAAAAGTTCAAGTTGAATTTGTTTCGGCAAATCCGACAGGACCTTTGCACGTTGGACACGGACGCGGTGCGGCTTATGGTTCAGTCGTTGCAAATTTATTAACCGCGATGGGATTTGAAGTGCATCGTGAGTATTACGTCAACGATGCTGGTCGGCAAATGGAGATTTTAGCCACGAGTGTTTGGTTGCGTTATTTAGAAGCCTGTGGCGAAACATTTACTTTTCCAAGTAATGCGTATCGTGGCGATTATGTACGCGATATTGCTCAAAAATTAGTCCAGCAACACAGCGAAAAATTTGTTCATGCAAGCAAAATCGTTTTTGCAGATTTACTACTCGATGAACCCGAAGGTGGCAACAAAGATGATTATATCGACGCGCTAACTTTGCGAGCAAAACAACTTTTAGGCGAAGGTTATCGCGTTATTTTCGATATTGGTTTGAATGACATTTTAGGTGATATAAAAGACGATTTAGCCGAATTTGGTGTGACTTACGAAAGATGGTTTTCGGAACGTTCATTGATGGATGACGGATCAATTGAAAAATCGTTGGCGGTTTTAAAATCAAACGGTCATTTATACGAAAAAGACGGTGCGACGTGGTTTAAATCCAGCGAATTGGGCGATGAAAAAGATCGCGTTGTCATTCGTGACAACGGTCAATACACTTATTTTGCGTCCGACATTGCTTATCACTGGAACAAATTAGAACGTGGTTTTGATGTGTTAATTGACATTTGGGGCGCGGATCATCACGGTTACATTGCGCGAGTGCGAGCCGCTTTGATTGCTTTGGGTGTTGATGAAACAAAGCTAAATGTTTTATTGGTGCAATTTGCGAATTTGTGGCGTGGCACAGAAAAAGTGTCCATGTCTACACGCTCTGGCGAATTCGTAACGCTGCGAGAATTACGTGATGAAGTAGGAAAAGACGCAACGCGATTTTTTTACGTTATGCGCCGCTCAGAACAACACATGGATTTCGATTTAGAATTAGCTAAATCAAAATCAAATGAGAATCCCGTTTTTTACGTTCAATACGCGCACGCACGAGTTTGTAGCGTGTTTCGCCAATTACCTGAAAAAGGTTTTGCTCAAGATGTTGCGTTGGGAATGGCAAATTTAGCCGAATTAACCTCTGAACATGAAACAGCGTTATTGACAACATTGGCTCGTTATCCCGAAGTCATTGAACGTGCGGCATCACAATATGAACCGCATTTGTTGATTAATTATTTGCGTGAATTAGCAACCGATTTTCATACTTATTACAACGCGCATCAATTTTTAGTTGAAAGTGACACATTGCGAAATGCACGATTAAATTTAATTACCGCAGTACGGCAAGTGCTTTTTAACGGTTTGACGTTGCTTGGTATTAGCGCACCTGAAGCAATGTAAATGGCTAGTCACGATTATAGAAAAAACAATCGATACAACCGTCCCGCGCCAAAATCGGGTGGCGTGTTTAAGTGGATGTTGATTACGGGTTTACTGATTGGGTTAGTCGTTTTTGCTGTCTATTTAAAAGGCGGCGGATTAAAAAAATTGACCATTCGTCATGCCGTACTGTCACATCCTATCGTTACGCCACAAGCAATAACACCCACAGGATTGTCACCTGAAACGGTGGAAAAACTTGAAGAACAACCCGACGTAAATTTATCGCCAGAAGCCGCGACAGAATTAGCCAACGGTGAAATGCCACAGTTTGATTTTTATACGCTTTTGCCCGAAAAAGAAGTGGTTGTACCAGACCATGAAATCATCACGCGAACTAGCGAAGAACGTGTGAATTTAACTGCGACAGTACCCAATAAACCCAGTGAAGCGTCGACAGTTAAATCCACGACGACCTACATCATGCAAGCGGGTTCGTTCAAAAATTTATCTGATGCGGAAAAAATGCGCGTCAATTTAGATTCGATGGGCATTGAATCACGCGTTGAACGAGCCAAAGTCGGCGATGTGGTTTGGAATCGAGTAAAAATGGGACCCTACGCGCAAATGAGTAGCGTCAGCACGATTCGGGCGAGATTGCGCCAAAATGGCATTGAGGTGATTGTGACCGAAACGGGAGTACGTTAAATGTGCAATTACAAATGTTCAAAAGACCGTGATATGTTAAAAAGTGAAAAAAGATAAGAAATCATGAATCAAAATTTAACGTTGTTACATCCTTATCCCTTTGAAAAACTCGCACAATTAAAACAAGGCATTATTCCTCCCGCTGATAAATCGCCAATTATGTTGTCAATTGGTGAACCTACACACGCAACGCCACAATTTATCAAAGACGTTTTAATTGAAAATTTGAACAGCATTTCAAATTATCCAACGACCAAAGGCATTCCAGAATTGCGTAAAGCGATTGCGAGTTGGTTAGAAAAACGTTTTGCGTGTGAAGTGAATCCTGAAACCCAAGTTTTACCGGTTAATGGGACACGCGAGGCGTTATTTTCATTCGCACAATGTTTGATTGATTCAACAAAAAATTCACTCGTTGTTATGCCAAACCCATTTTATCAAATTTACGAAGGCGCGGCGTTATTAGCGGGCGCAGAACCGTATTTTTTAAATACTACTGCTGAAACGAGTTATTTGCCTGACTTTTCTTCCGTTCCTGCTGAAATTTGGGAACGTTGTCGATTGGTTTATATTTGTTCACCCGCAAATCCCAGCGGTTCTGTGATGAGTGCTGAGGATTTTCAGACCGTTTTAACGCTGGCTGAAAAATATGATTTTGTGATTGCGTCCGATGAATGTTACAGCGAATTGTACGACGACGAAGCCCATCCGCCCATCGGACTTTTGGAAGTTGCGGCGAAAATGGGCAATTCTGATTTCAAGCGTTGCGTGGTGTTTCATAGTTTGTCGAAACGCTCGAATTGCGCTGGGTTACGCTCAGGATTTGTCGCGGGCGACGCTAAAATTTTAGAAAATTATTTAAGTTATCGTACTTATCACGGTTGCGCGATGTCGTTGCCGACGCAATATGCCAGCATTGCCGCGTGGCAAGACGAATCACACGTCGTTGAAAATCGTCGTTTATACCGTGAAAAATTCGTCGCATTCGTCGAAATTTTGCACGACGTTTGCGAAATTGAAAAACCAGCTGCTAGTTTTTATATCTGGTTGAAAACGCCAATGTCAGATACTGATTTTACACAACAGCTTTTTGCTCAAGAAAATGTGACGGTTTTAGCTGGAAGTTTTTTGTCGCGGGAGTTTGCGGGCATAAATCCAGCGGCTGATCATGTTAGAATCGCCCTAGTTGCGCCGCTTTCAGAATGTATTGAAGCGGCAAAACGTATTAAAAATTTCATTCACAATTTATAAAAATAATTATGACTAATTTAGAAAACATTATTAACACGGCATTTGAAAATCGTGCAGAAATTACACCCGCAAACGTAACTGCTGAAATCTGTGAAGCTGTCACCGAAACGATTAACTTGCTTGACAAGGGAAGTATGCGCGTCGCTGAAAAAATCGACGGCGATTGGGTCACGCACCAATGGTTGAAAAAAGCAGTTTTATTGTCGTTTAGAATCAACGAAAACCATTTAATGGACGGTGGAAACACACGCTATTACGACAAAGTTGAAAGTAAATTTTCAACTTACAGTGAAGCCGATTTTGCAGCCGCTGGCGTTCGTGTTGTGCCTAACGCTGTTGCACGTCACGGTTCATTTGTTGCACCAGGTGTAATTTTAATGCCATCTTACGTCAACATTGGTGCATACATTGATAGCGGCACAATGGTTGATACTTGGGTTACGGTTGGCTCGTGCGCTCAAATCGGTAAAAACGTACATTTGTCAGGTGGCGTAGGAATCGGCGGCGTGTTAGAACCTTTGCAAGCAAATCCGACAATTATTGGTGACAACTGCTTTATCGGCGCACGTTCTGAAGTCGTTGAAGGTGTGATTGTTGAAGATGGTTGTGTGATTTCGATGGGTGTTTATATCGGTCAAAGTACCAAAATTTTCAACCGCATGACAGGAGAAGTCACTTACGGACGCATTCCAGCGGGATCGGTTGTCGTGTCGGGAAATTTACCTTCTGCTGACGGCAGTTATAGTTTGTATTGCGCGGTGATTGTTAAACAAGTTGATGAACAAACGCGTAGCAAAACAAGCATTAACGAATTATTACGCGATTAAATTTTTCAAAAATACACGACAAGAGGGCAAGCGTATTTACACAAATTGCCCTCATTTTTCGCAGATAATCGAACCAAAATTTCTGTGTTTCAATTGCTTCTGGTAATTCTTTGCAACGGCAAGACTCACACACAGGCACCTCGTTTTAAAAATTGACAGAAAATAATCATCGCTTGTATCTAATGTGTGTAAAATCGCGCCGATGTTTTTTATACTTATTTTGTAGGATGTTTATTCAATGCGTAGAGTTATTTTTAATCAAAAAGGCGGCGTGGGAAAATCCACTATCACTTGTAATTTAGCCGCAATCAGTGCCACACAAGGCAAACGCACGCTGGTCATCGACTTAGATGTGCAAGGCAATTCAACTCAGTATTTACTTGGTAAAAAAATCACAGACAGTGACAAAACTATTGCACATTTTTT
>CAIRCR010000537.1 GCA_903877065.1 uncultured Pseudomonadota bacterium | reverse complement strand
CTGTTGTTTTGAATTGCAATAAGCAGCATTCCAGCTTGCTCCAGCTACTTGGAGACAAATATGTTTTGATATATTCAAATTCTGGGTGATGGGGGTGCGGAATGTCGGATGAAGCGGTTAGAAATCCTAAACGTAAGCCGCTTATTATTTCTGATAATGATGCTGATGATTCGATTGGGAATAGGATGTGATAAATGATAGAAGGTTTTAAAAACATGACATTAAACGATGAAGATTTTGAACTGCCTTCTACGGCAGATATTGCGTATTATCAAACTTTTCGTGAAGCGGGAAGAGAGTTAAACAACGAGTTGATTAAAGAATTACCAAAATCAGCTTACAAAGAATGTGGTAAGAAATTGGGAATTTGGCAAGGAAATACGCTTATTTTTGGTAGAGAAGAAGAAGCAGATGTCTTTTTTGATTTCTGTCTTCATCAGTTTAGAATCAATAAAACAAACGTAATAGAGCGTCATTTAGCTCTAAATCCACCGCCAAGTGATTCAATAGAATTAGCCATTCTTCAATCATTATGTCAATCGCATTATTCTGTATTTGTAATCAAAGAAGTTTTTAAAAATAAAGGCGTTATAGCGTTAGATTTGTTGTATGCAAAGGAATTTTTTATTATTGATATTGGGCTTTCAGTTAGTGGAGTTGAAGGGCTAATTTTTGCCACTCACATAAGACCATTTCTAAATAAATTTCATGTTAGTTCAGGAGCAACTTTACCAGTACCACCTGTTTTTGCAAAAGACGACAAACTTGCATCGATTATTATAAAGTTTATCCCAGAAAACAGTGGTGATTTATTGTCTAAAAACAAAGAGGCTTTATTTGCTTCTCAAGTAATTCGTACTGTTTTAAAGGCGTATGCTCAAGACGAGTCTAGGGGATGGGGATATTTGGAGTAAATGGATATTGGAAAAATATTGATAACAGCAGGAATCATCATCGTTTTAGTGGGTGTTGTTATCACCTTTATGCCGAATTTGTTCAGTTGGTTTGGTCGATTACCCTTCGATATTCGGATTGAAAATGAGCATAGCTCGGTGTTTATCCCGATAACGTCCATGCTGGTGATTAGTTTAGTGTTAAGTTTGCTGATGCGTTTCTTTAAATGACGTGGTTTGTTTATTTACTTGAATGTCGTAATGGTAAGATTTATACAGGAATTACAACCGATGTGACTAGACGTTTTGATGAACATTTGAAAGGGACTGGAGCTAAATTTACTCGTGCTAATCCACCCTTTCATATTTTAGCATTTAAGCCCGTTACAAGCTGTTCTGAAGCGAGTTCTATCGAATACCATGTCAAACGTTTAAAACCCTCACAGAAGAAAGAATTAGCAGTAATTTGGAATGGCAAATAGAAATCTAACTGTTACACAGCTAAAGAAATATCTCTCTACTCGAACTCAAGCAGAATTAGTTGATGATATTTTGGCGTTGTATAAAAATTATTCTGATGTAAAGGATTACTATCAAATTCAGTTATCTGGTGATACGGAGCAGGTTTTTGAAAAGTATAAAAAGATTGTGGTGAATGAGTTTATTGCTACAGGACGCAGTGATTTTCCTAAATTACGATATTCGGTAGCTAGAAAAGCCATTAGTGATTTCAAGAAGATTTCAATCAATCCGTATGATGTCATTGACCTAATGCTTATTTACGTCGAAGCAGGTGTTGAATGTACGTTGGAGTTTGGTGATATAGATGAGCCTTTTTATAACAGCTTGGGAAGTATGTATAAAAACACGTTGGATTTGATTATGAAGCATGATTACTTATCGCCGTTTGATAATCGCTTGACGGATGTTGTACATAAAACACGAAGAATGGGCTGGGGATTTCATGAGGAATTATCCCACTGGTACAAACTCTACGTTGGTCGTGAATACTCGTAATACAGATGCCTATCAAACCTGAGAATCGTCACCGCTATCCACCTCGTAAGCAGTGGCATGAAATACGCGCCACCATTCTAAAACGTGCTAATCATCAATGTGAGTTCTGTGGTGTATCCAATCATACCGTTAGAAATAATGCCTTCATTCGGTTAGCCGTAGCACACTTAGACCAACAACCAGAAAACAATCATTCCACTAACCTCAAAGCTCTCTGTCAGAAATGTCATTTAAAACATGATGCCCCTTACAG
>CAIRCR010000536.1 GCA_903877065.1 uncultured Pseudomonadota bacterium | reverse complement strand
GCCAATAAAAAAATCCATCAATAATTCCATGAGCCATTTGTTGTTGTGGATATTCATATAATCCGTTATTTAATTTTATTGATCCTGCCCTTTCTCCGCTAAATCGCCAATATCTAAGCGTAATTGCGGTTGAGACAAAATGGTAAATGCCGAACCGCTTTTTTTACTGCCAATAAAATCAGTAAACCCTTCAAAAATCCATTTTGTGCCAGCAATCGTGAATGGCAAATTCCAAACGGGCGTAATTTGCAATGAAGCACCTTGTGCTGTGGGTTCAAATGGAACGTGATTTAAGAAATCCACATTGAGAAATTTGAAACCTGGGATATCAAAATCAACCGTAACGCCATACAACGCGACACGAGAACCACTTTTTTTGCTTTCAAAATTTTCACCCCCATTCACACCGACGGTCGCGTTTATATCTTTGAAAATAGCAAATGACAAATCTTTACCAATGATTTTACTTACGCTAAATGTGCTGTACGCTTCACCGTAAATTTCGGTTTGTGCGGGTTGTCCCCGTTCGGTAATTAACGTATCTACGAAGAAAAAATTACGTCCATATTCCCAACCGTCGCTGTGTGTTACCGTCATAATTGACTGACTTACATCGTTTGAATTGAAAGGAGCTTGATAACCATCCCCATGCAAATATTGAATTTCGTTGTTTGACCATTGAAAAATATCGGCATTCGTTGGTGTCGCAAAAACGAAGGCTGTCAAAATGACAAACTTTTTTAAAACAGTAAACGTATTCATATTGTTGTTTAATTCATGTTGTAGGCAATTACTTTAACTGACTGGCTTTGCAATGATTCCACCGTTTTCATTCACCATTTGAAATCGTGGCGCGACGTATGGAATAAGCTCGCCATTGGATTTTAAAGCCTCCAATTGCGATAAAGTTTTTTCTAAATCTTCCCATGGCAACGCATACGACAATAAATTATATTGCCACCACGCTAAGACTTGAATGCGTTCAATAATTTTAGGTGTAAAACGCATTCTTATCAATTTTGCAGGTGTTCCACCAACGATGCTAAACGGTATGACATCTTTTGTCACAACGCTACCTGCACCAATAATTGCACCATTTCCAATTGTCACACCAGTTTTAATTTTTGCACCTTGACCAATCCAAACATCGTGACCGATAGACGTTTGTAAGACATTGTCATAGTTGAGTAAATGGCGGGCAACGAACGGTTTTTGAAAAATGTGATCAAAGAAAATTGGGCTTGTAGTAAGTCTGTCCATTGGGTGTGAAGACAAAATAGAGACGTTATCGCCAACAGAGCAATAACGTCCCATCGAAACAGAAAATAATTCAGTTTTTGGTCCAATATAGCTGAATGCTCCACCACTAAAGTTTTGTAAAACCCCCCCATAAATTCGAAAAGGGGATTCAACAACGACAACACCTTGAAATTGAGCCGTCGTATCAATTGTGAATCTAGCGGGATTGATTTCTTCAGTCATAAAATTTTTCTACTGAATCCAAATCAATTCAACACGGCGATTTTTCGATTTACCTACCTCAGTGCTGTTATCTGCAATGGGTTGACGTTCACCATGACCGTGAGCGGTTAATTTGTTATTTACACCTTTAAGTTTCAAATAATTAGCGACAGATTGCGAACGTTTTTGTGACAAACGTAAATTATATTGATCAGTGCCTTCACTGCTGGTGTGTCCTTGAACGTCTAAATCATTTTTTTGTGGGTACGCAATTAAACTTTTCGCGACGCCGTCCAAAATAATTTTCGCATTCGATGTTAATTCCGCAGAGTCATATTTGAATTGCACACCTTTGATTTCTAAACTAATCGGACAACCGTTAACATCAACTTTACTGCCTGAAATAGTTCCTGGACATTGATCTAAACAATTATTTACACCATCGTGATCATCATCTTTTGTTGAACAATCGGGAATCGGCGTTGGTGTAACAACGGGGAATTCAATTTTAGGCTCTGGTTTATGTGCTTTTTCACCTAACGGAATCACGAAGCCAACATTAACAACCATGTCATGAAAATCGTCGTTGTTTGAATTATTTGCAAACAGGCTTGCATTATTATCGTTACTGGCAAAATTGTTGTTGTAACGATAACGGATGTCACTACGAAACGATAAGTAATCACACAATTCATAAGTAAAACCAACACCCGCTTCACCGATAAACCCAACGTGATCGCCATTTTGCGTGCTGGTATTTGCAGCACCGACACCAATTACCGCATAAGGTGAGTATTTGTTACGGAAGAAAAAATACTGCAAATCGGCTGTACCACCCGCCATATCAATATCACCAGTATTCAAATTTAACGCATCAGAATTACTGCCCAAATTTTGATAAAAACCTTTTAATTCAACGTTGAAATGTTCATTCAATACTTTACCAACCGCTAAACCACCGCCCCAACCGTCATTACTGTTACGGTTGTCATCAGCTTTAATAAATGAACCATAAGGTGCAACGTACCAACGTGTATCTAAATCGTCTGTACTTGCCGAAGAATAAAAACTATCCGCAGCATTTGCTAAAACAGGCGTTATCAATGTGGCGAAAATTGCTGTCGTTAAATACTTTTTAATCATAAATTGCACTCCTAAAATTTTTAAAATAAACCCAACTGCACTTGTGCGACTTCGGACATCATTTCGCGCGACCATGGTGGATCTAACACGATTTCAACATTGACACTCGCTACGTTCTGCAAAACTTTAATGCCTTTTTCAACGTCGCTTTGAATCACAGGTCCCATGCCGCAACCTGGCGCAGTCAGCGTCATCATAACATGAACGTGATATTGCTCTTTGGCAACCGTATTAACGTCGCAACTATAAACCAAGCCCAAATCGACGATATTCACAGGAATTTCAGGATCGTAAACAGTTTTCATCACTGCCCAACAATTTTGCTCGACCGCTTGTGCGTTATTTTCATTGGTTAGTGTGGCGGATTGATGCGCCTCTTTTCCCAAGGCATCGGCATCAATTCCCGCAATCCGAACCATGTGACCGTAAGGCGTAATTACGGTGAAATTATCGCCCAACGCCTGATGCAACGTGACAACGTCACCCTCGTTTAATTTGCTAATATGTCCGTCTGGAATCGTAATAATGTCCACGTTGCGGGTTAACGTAATACTTTCTCTTTCTGCCATGATGTTATGAAAAGTTAATATGAAAAGTTCGCGCTTCGATTGTTTGACCCGTTACGCCCAAACTGTTGTCGCTGAATAAATAGTGATAAATCGGCTCTAATGATGTCATCGGTGGAAGTTTTGTTTTGTCCTCAGCGGGATAGGCGCGTTTGCGTAATGGTGAATCAATTGAGCAAGGAATTAACGTGTTGACCCGAATTTTTTCCGCTCCCGAAAGTTCTTGCGCTAAAACGTGTGCCAGCCCTTCCATAGCAACTTTTGAAACACCATAAGCCCCAGAATAAGCGGGTGCAAGACGTGCCGATGAATCAGATGTAAATACAATTGAAGCGTTAGCGGCTTTTTGCATAACAGGTAAAAGAACACGCGTTAATAAAAATGGGGCGTTTAAATTCACGTTTAAAGTGTGTCCCCATGCTTTTGTATCGAATTGAATCAACGGTGTGAAAGAGCCAAATTCAACCGCTGAATGCAATAAACCGTGTAATGCACCGTATTTTTCGTCAATGCGTTGCGCGAGTTCTTCGTAATCGTTTTCGGTTGCACCCGCTAAATCGAATGGGTAAATAACTGCTTCAATACCACAGCTTTCTAAAATTTTGTCGTAAATTATTTCAAGTTTTGGCAAATTTTTGTCGAGCAAAATAATTTTTGCGCCTGATTTTGCCAATGTTAATGCCGCCGTTGAACCTAAACCACCCGCCGCGCCAGTAATTAAAATAATAGGATTTTTTAGCGACATAATGTGTTTTCGAGCCAAGAAAGTAACTGTTGTGGCGAATGAATCAGGGCATTTGCACCCCAATTTTCTGGCGTGTCATGGGGTTGCAAATAACCGTAAGTTGCTGCGAGCGTGTGCATTTTGGCATTCTTACCCGCCAAAATATCGTGAGCAGCATCACCGATATAAACGCATTCTGAAACTGAAACTCCAATTCGTTCACAAGCGGCAAAAAGTGGTGCGGGATGTGGTTTAGGATTGGGCGTTGTATCACCACAAATTACGCACGCCGCACGATGTTGTAAATCCAAAGCGTGAATTAACGGCAACGCAAAACGCTCATGTTTATTGGTCACAATTCCCCACGATAAATTTTGCGTTTCGATAAAATTCAACACGTCGAACATTCCATCGAAAAATAAACTGTATCGCGCAATGTTGTTTTCGTAGTGATTGAGCATCGTTGTTAAAATTTCGGCTCGATTTTCATCATTTACAGCCACGTCAACGCTTGCTTGAATCATCGCAATTGCGCCGAATGAAACGTGTGGTTTAACGTATTCTGCGGCAACTGCTGAAAATCCGTGTTGCTGCAATGCGTAATTTAAACAAGCAACTAAATCTGGCGCGGTATCAACAAGTGTTCCGTCTAAATCAAAAAGTACGCACGATAATTTCATATCACGCAGACCGTTTAAAAGCGGCAATGTAATTAACATCAACGTCTTTTCCGAGTGAAAAGCGTTGCGTCAATGGATTGTATTCAATGCCAATCATGCCCTGAAGTTCTAAACCTGCGGCTCTTGCTGTTTGGCAAAGTTCGGACGGTTTGATGAATGTTTTAAATTCATGCGTACCTTTTGGCACCATTTGTAAAACGTATTCGGCGGCAACAATGGCGAGTAAAAAGGCTTTCGGTTTACGGTTCAATGTTGAAAAAAATACCATGCCGTCGGGTTTAACCAATTTTGCACACGCCGAAATAACCGAACCAGCGTCAGGGACGTGTTCTAACATTTCCATACAAGTCACAAAATCAAAACTTTCTGGTTGTTCATCGGCAAGTTTTTCGACACTTATTTTTTGATAATCAACGGTGTGCGTTTGTGTTTCTAATGCGTGCAATTCTGCAACATCAATCAAATCAGCACTTAAATCAATGCCTAATGCTCTCGCGCCTTTTTGTGCTAAGTCTTCGGTTAAAATTCCACCACCGCAACCCACATCAAGCACACGCTTTGCTTCAATTGAAGTAAATTGCTGAATAAAT
>CAIRCR010000535.1 GCA_903877065.1 uncultured Pseudomonadota bacterium | reverse complement strand
TTTGTATTTTCATTGCTGCTGTCTTTTCAATGGATGAAATGCTTGAAAAAGGTAAAAGTTTTTGCTCACTTAGTGTTAATGGTTGAAAGATTTTAGAGATGGCGAAAATAAGCGTGATCACATTTTTTATCGCTGGATGAATGAAGTTCCAGTGTTGTTTTTGGTGGTGATAATTATTTTAGCGGTCGTTAAGCCCTTTTGAAAAAACGGGCAGAGTTTGCCCGTTTCTTTAACGATTTCTACACGCTAACTTGTGCAATCCAATCTTGAAGATTGTAATAATTTGTTATGCGAGCAATTTTATTGTCACGAATTTCAAAAAATGCACCTGCTGGCAATTGATATTTTTGACCATTTGCCTCGGGCAAACCTTTGTCGGTTTTCAAGTATTCACCAACAACGATAAATTCAGCGGCAGCGCGTTTGCCGTCAACGGTTGCCATGATAATCATATCGACCAGTTGTTCTTTGTAATTTGAATTCATACTCGCCATAAATTGCGTGAAGGCATCTTTGCCAATATCACGTTTGCCTTGATTGATGTCGTGAATAACGTCATCGGTGAGTAAATTCAAAAACGTATCCATATCAACTTTGTTGAAGGCTTCGTAGTAATTTTTAATGAGCGTAATTGTTTCTTGTTGGTTCATGCCATTTTCCTTGTAAAACGAAAAAAATTATTTAATTAAGAGCAGTTATTTTAGCCGAGAATAAAATAAAATTTTAAAAAACTGGTAATTTTTAAAAATATAGCTATAATTTGCGGACTTTGCCGGGGTGGCGGAACTGGTAGACGCGCTGGATTCAAAATCCTGTGGGGGTGACTCCGTGCCGGTTCGATTCCGGCCCTCGGTACCAAAGTAAGAAGTCTTAATGGTTAATCCTATTAAGACTTTTTTTATGTAAAGTGCCTTCAACTCGTTTTAATTCAGCCATTGAGTTAAAATCCGTCCTGATTTTGTATTTGTAGCTTTACAATTACCAAATTTCACAGTGTATGATTAAAAAATCAAACACTCCATTCAAGTCTTTAAGCATTTGGCATGAAATCAAACCTGAAATTTTTACCGAATCGGTATATAAATTCTCGAAATCTGATAGTTATTTAACTCAGTAGTAAAAATATGACTAAAAAAATAACATTCCACATTCAAAACGGCGGTTCATTAAACGGTGAAGCACGCGTTGCTGGCGATAAATCTATTTCACATCGCTCAATTATGTTGGGTTCATTGGCAGAAGGTACAACACACGTCACTGGATTTTTAGAAGCCGAAGACGCACTAGCTACCTTGCAAGCCTTTCGAGATATGGGCGTAGAAATTGAACGAACTGGGGACGGTTGTGTCACAATTCATGGTGTTGGTAAACACGGTTTAAAAGCTCCGCAAGCTCCATTATACTTGGGAAATTCAGGAACATCGATGCGCTTGTTGAGTGGATTACTCGCAGGGCAAGCGTTTAATTCTGTGTTGACAGGTGATGAATCGTTGTCAAAACGCCCGATGAAACGTGTCACTGAGCCATTAGCTGAAATGGGCGCAAAGATTAAAACGACTGAAAAAGGTACCGCGCCGTTAGAAATTACGGGCAACGCTGGACAATTAAATGGCATTGATTACGAAATACCTATGGCAAGCGCACAGGTTAAATCGTGTTTATTACTGGCTGCAATGTACGCACAAGGTGAAACGAAAGTCACTGAACCTGCGCCAACTCGTGATCACACAGAACGAATGCTAAATGGTTTTGGTTATCCTGTTTCCGTTGATAAAAATCAAGCAAGTATTACAGCAAATGGAAAATTAACGGCAATGACCATTGACGTACCGAGTGATATTTCTTCGGCAGCGTTTTTTTTGGTTGGTGCATCGATTGCCGCTAATTCTGATGTTTTGCTCAAACACGTCGGCATCAATCCAACTCGAACGGGCGTAATTGATATTTTGCGTTTGATGGGGGCAAACATTGACGTATTGAATGAGCGAATTGTTGGCGGCGAACCCGTTGCCGATTTACACGTCATTTCTAGCCAATTAAATGGCATCGATATTCCCGAACATCTGGTACCTCTAGCCATTGATGAATTTCCCGTGTTATTTATTGCTGCGGCTTGTGCAGAAGGTGTCACTCGTTTGACTGGCGCGGAAGAATTGCGTGTCAAAGAATCAGATAGGATTCAAGTCATGGCAGATGGTTTACATGTTTTAGGTGTAAATGCTCAACCGACAACCGATGGAATGATTATTCAAGGTGGAAAAATGGGTGGTGGAATGGTTGAATCACACGGTGATCATCGCATTGCAATGGCATTTTCGATTGCTGCTCTACGCGCCAGCGCACCAATTACGATTTTTGATTGTGCGAACGTGAATACATCTTTTCCAACATTTAAAAAATTAGCAACCGATTTAGGTTTGCAGCTCACGAGTGAGGACGGCTAATGGATATTCCAGTTTTAACGATAGATGGTCCAAGTGGTGCAGGTAAAGGCACCGTAAGCCTTTTAGTAGCACAAAAACTAGGTTGGCATTATTTGGATAGTGGCACAATTTATCGTGCATTAGCACTTGAAATCACCGAAAAAAATGTTTTTGAAGCAGGGGTTGCTGACATCGTGGAAGTTGCTTTAGCAATGGATTTAGTTTTTGAATGTGACGAAGAACGATTAGTTATACTCGATGGTCAAGATATAACTGATTTATTGGGCTTAGAAAGCACGGCTAATATGGCATCGAAAATTGCCGCAATTCCTGAAATTAGAGCGGCATTGTTGCAAAAACAGCACTATTTTAAACAACCACCAGGGTTGGTTGCCGATGGTCGTGACATGGGAACTGTGGTTTTCCCCGAAGCCGCGTATAAAGTTTTTTTAACCGCAAGTGCGTCAACAAGAGCAGAAAGACGACATAAACAGTTGAAAAAGAAAGGAATTGATGCTAATATTT
Source organism: uncultured Pseudomonadota bacterium (assembly GCA_903877065.1). Classification (GTDB taxonomy): domain Bacteria; phylum Pseudomonadota; class Gammaproteobacteria; order Methylococcales; family Methylomonadaceae; genus UBA10906. Next base: position 3,654 of record CAIRCR010000535.1, on the reverse strand, counting down.
TGCAGATAACTGCCGATATAGAAGAACGTGATCAGCGTGACAGAGAGCGTCAAATTGCACCGCTGGTTTTTGCTACTGACGCAATTTATATTGATTCTTCCAACATGAGTATAGAAGCTGTTGTTGAAGAAGTGTTAAGTTTAGTCCGATAAGGGACATTTTTAGTCGCTGCAATTTACTTGTGGTTTTTTTATTAACTTTAAAATAACAGATAAAGATTGGTATTTACTAACTAATCTTGGGAAATAGAAATGAGCGAAAGCTTTGCTGCATTACTTGAAGAGAGTTTAACCCGCACAAAAATGAGTCCGGGTGCCATGTTAGTTGGAACGGTAATTGATATTGAAAACGATATGGTTATCGTCAGTACCCATTCAAAATCAGAAGGTGTCATTCCAAAATGGCAATTTTTGAATGCTAATGGTGAATTAGAAATTTCAGTCGGTGACGAAATCGAAGTCGCTTTAGACTTGTTTGAAGACGGTTTAGGCGCGACGATTCTTTCCCGCGACAAAGCAAAGAAAAATAAAGCCTGGTTTGAATTAGAAACTGCGTTTGAAAAAGATGCCACAATTATTGGTCGTATCAACGGCAAAGTACGCGGCGGATTTACCGTTGAAGTTGGTGCGTTACGAGCTTTCCTTCCAGGTTCGTTAGTTGATGTGCGTCCAGTTCGTGACACTACTTTCTTAGAAGGTCGTGATTTAGAATTCAAAGTTATCAAAATTGACCAAAAACGTAACAATGTTGTGTTATCACGTCGCGCCGTAGTTGAAAAAGAATATAGCGCAGAACGCGAAGAATTGTTGAAAACCCTTGAAGAAGGCGCGTCTGTTGTTGGTACTGTTAAAAACTTAACAGATTATGGCGCGTTTATTGATTTAGGCGGCATAGACGGTTTATTACACATTACAGACATGGCATGGCGCAGAGTTCGTCACCCGTCAGAATGTGTTGAAATTGGTCAAGAAATCAAAGTTAAAGTTTTGAAATACGACAAAGACAAAAATCGTGTGTCTTTAGGTATGAAACAAATGGGTGAAGATCCTTGGTTGAATATCGCGCGTCGCTACCCTGCGGGAACTCGCGTTTTCGGTAAAGTAAATAACTTAACCGATTACGGTTGTTTTGTTGAAATTGAAGAAGGCGTGGAAGGTTTAGTCCATGTTTCTGAAATGGATTGGACAAACAAAAACGTCAATCCATCACGTTTAGTTCAATTGGGCGATGAAGTTGAAATTATGGTTTTAGAAATCGACGAAGAACGTCGTCGTATTTCTTTGGGCATGAAACAGTGCAAAACAAATCCTTGGGATGAGTTTGCAGCAACGCATAACAAAGGCGATAAAATCACTGGAAAAATCAAATCAATTACTGATTTCGGTATTTTCATTGGTTTAGACGGTGGCATTGATGGCTTAGTTCACATGTCAGACATTTCGTGGGCTGATGAAGGTGAAAATTCAGTTCGTGATTTCAAAAAAGGTGATGAACTTGAAACTATCATTTTAGCCGTTGATTCAGAACGTGAACGCATTTCTTTAGGCATTAAACAATTAGCACAAGATCCATTCCAAAATTTCCTTGCTACCCATGAAAAAGGCAGTGCAGTGAAAGGAACGATCAAAGAAGTTGATGCAAAAGGCGCGACTATTGTTTTAGAAGACGGCATTGAAGGTTATTTGAGAGCGTCTGAAATTCAACGTGATCGTGTTGAAGATGCTCGTACCTTGTTGAAAGAAGGCGACAGTGTAGAAGCTAAATTTATTGGTATCGATAAAAAAGCGAAAACAATTAGCTTGTCGATGAAACCGAAAGAAGAACATCATCATGTGCCTCATGTACATGTAGAAAAAGAACATCCAATTTCTGCAAAAGAGTATTCGGCTCAACAAAACCAAAGTGTTGTCTCACCTACTTTAGGTGACATTTTCAAACAACAAATGGAAAAGTAAATTTTAAAATTTGAGCTTTAGGGGGAGGCACGCGGCTTATTGTGTCTCCTTTTTTGTTTTAATTAGGAGAGCCAGTGACAAAATCCGAACTAATTGACGTGTTGGCAAAACAACAATCCCATTTTGCCTTAAAAGATGTAGAGCTGACAGTAAAATGTATCATTGAGCAAATGAATCAAGCGTTGTCTAGTGGAGAACGTATTGAGATTAGAGGATTTGGTAGCTTTTCATTGCGTTTGCGTCCACCGCGTATCGGACGAAATCCTAAAACTGGTGAGTCAGTCGAATTAGCTAAAAAATACGTTCCTCACTTTAAACCTGGGAAAGAATTGCGTGATCGAGTTAATCAATCAGCCGATCAATATAAAATCATAGAATGATTTCACTATGGGGTATTATTTATTAGCGCAGCTTTTTGGGCTGCGCTATTTTTTAATTTTTTTCAGCAATCATGCCTCGGTGTTAATAATAATACCTAGTGGACTTTGACCTTGTAAATTTTGCGCGAGTGTTTGCAAAAAACTTCCCAATTGAATTTTATTATCTGGTGCCGCACCAATTGCGTCTAAAATGTTTTTAAAGCCATTTTGTAATGTTTCAATGGCATCTGAATTGTTACTGGTCGTAGTATTGCGATTGGTATCGTTCAATTGTTTAATTAGCGTTTGTAAATTTGCAACAATGTTGCCGACCGTTGTGCTATTTTCTGCGTTGTAAGCTGCTATTGCCGTTTCATTTATTTCCGAATTTTCTTGTAAGCTCTCATTTTGTTCGTCATTTTTTATTGAAATTAGTGGCGAATTTGTCTGCTGATAAACTACCGTATTCTTTGTTGGCAATGGGTTTTTTTTACTCAAAATTGAAAATAAATCTTGAATGAACGTGCTAACCGATTTTTGTGATTCTTGCTCTTTCGCGCTAGTTTTATTTGCACCACTAACAACAGGAGCAGAAAAATTAGTCGGATTTGCCACACCAATTTGCGCGAATGCTTGTCCGATGTACGACGAAAATGCAGATTGATTTGCTGCATTATTGGCTAAATTACTACTGTTAACAGTCGCTACTTGATTACTGGTTTGTGTGTTATAAATATTTGCACTAACAGCGGTAGAAGATATATTAAATGACATGGTGAACCTCGCCTTTTAGGCAGTTAAATCGAAGAGGATAGAAACAAAATTGGATTATCTAAATAAAGAAAAATGAATAATTGGAAAACAACATTGGGGGGGGTATTAGCTGCTTCGGCTGAAGTTATCCCAGTAAATACTGGCATTCAAGGATTGATTAGATCTATTGGCTTATTATTATTAGGTTTGGCAGCTAAAGATCATACAAAAAGTCTAAATGACGCAGCAAAATAAAATTATATTAATAATACTAGGAATTTTGGGAATTACTGCGATAACAAAGGGCGGAAGTTTAGCCAGCGCGCTAAACTTTATTAAACAAAAAGAAGGTGGATTATATTTAAAAGCATATCAAGATAGTGGTGGTGTATGGACTATTGGTTGGGGTTCTACGTATGATTTTGATAAGCAAAGGAAAGTTATACAAGGAGATGTAATAACGCAAGAACAAGCTCAAAGATGGCTTGAAATGGAAACATCAAAAAACGCAGCAGATATTAAAAGTTTGGTAAAAGTACCTTTAACTAATAATATGTTAAACGCGTTAATTAGTTTTGTTTATAACG
>CAIRCR010000534.1 GCA_903877065.1 uncultured Pseudomonadota bacterium | reverse complement strand
TTACGCAAAAATCCCACATGGATAAAAGTTTTCACAGGGATTCGGGCAGAAGATTTTTGGTTGATGATTGACCAAATGAAAACCGAATTGTTTCGCAAAGTTTGAGCGTGAACCCAAATTCGGAAACCAGGGTTTCCAATGGCTTTGGAAGTATTGCCACATACTTTTGTCTTGGTCTTTGCCCATGAATTCACCTACGATTTCCATCGTGATGACTTCACTATCACTTAACTTCGGTTGATAGCAGCATTTTCTTAATGGTTTGTCTTTTGTCAATTCGTTGTAATTATCTACTACACAGCAATAGACGTAGATGATGACGTAGATGATAAAGTTTTCTACTGGCATGATTGTTCGCCTGCTTGTTATTCTTCAGAAAAATAACTTTACGGGGCTATTTTCATGCCTTCAAATTTTGGCTAAAAAGTTGAGCATCGCGTAATATATCAAATTTTGAAAACAGGGTGCGGAATGTCGGAGTTAAAGCTACGCTAATAAATTGCTGAGTAGTGGCTTGAGTAAATTGGCTTGACGAGGTTGTTTCAACCGATTTGCAGTAATGATCATTTTCAATAAGTTCAAGGCTTCATTGAAATTATCGTTGACGATTAAATAATCAAATTCTGAGTAATGACTAATTTCAGTGACGGCATCTTGCATTCGACGCGTAATGACTTCGACATTGTCTTTGCCCCTACTTTCTAAACGCTGACGCAAAATATCAATTGACGGAGGCAAAATGAAAATAGAAGTGCTGTCGGGTAATAATTTCCGTATTTGTTGTGCGCCTTGCCAATCAATTTCCAAAATTACGTCATGTCCCTGAGTCAAATTATCTACGACCGTTTGTTGCGCTGTGCCATAAAAATTATCAAATACTTCAGCATATTCTAAAAACGAATTTTGTATTTGCATGGCTTTAAATTCATCAATGCTGATAAAAAAATAATCTTTACCATTCACTTCGCCTTGCCGACTTTTACGAGTGGTGTGTGATACCGAAACAATCAAATTATCCATTTCGCTAATCAATTTTTTAACTAGACTGGTTTTTCCCGCGCCAGAGGGTGCAGAAATAATATAAAGCGTGCCTTTATTCATAGTTTGTAAACGTTGTGAGGTTAAAATTTGAACTCATTTTAACAACCTTCTGGTGCGTTAGGGGTATAAATACCGAAAATATGGCAATACGCTATATGAGTTTTAACTTCTTTTGTCAGGCTATCAGTAAGCCTATCGTATTTAAAAATCGGAGTAGCTGGTTTGCAATTCGTGAACTTATACTTTACTTTAACGACCATCCGTAACGGCTAGGGGTGCTTTGCCAAAAAAGGCAGGCTGAGAAAAACCCTTATCACCTGATCTGGTTAATACCAGCGTAGGAAAGCCTCAAAAAACTTCCCTGCGCTTTTTTATAATTTTTATAAAGAGAGCAATCATGACAACAAGTAGTATCAAAATCGATTCTTACCCCGCATCAGAAAAAATCTACGTTCAAGGTTCACGCCCCGATATTCGAGTTCCCATGCGTAAAGTTACGCTGTCCGACACGCCTGTTCATTTCGGCGCAATTGAAAAAAATGGTCCTCTTTACATTTATGACACGTCGGGTGTTTATACCGACCCAAATGTGGAAGTGGATTTGAAAAAAGGCTTAACTGCAATGCGTGCCGCGTGGATTTTAGAACGCGGTGACACCGAAGAATTGCCTGAGCCGAGTTCAAATTACGGGAAAGAACGTTTAGCCGATAAAAGTTTAGACGAATTACGTTTTGAATTAACACGCAAACCGCGTCGCGCCAAAGCAGGTAAAAACGTTTCACAAATGCACTACGCACGTCAAGGCATCATCACGCCTGAAATGGAATTTATCGCCATTCGCGAAAACCAAAAAATGGAAGAAATGCGCGAATTGTGGAAAGACCAACATCCTGGTGATTCGTTTGACGCGTCGATTCCTGATGTGATTACACCTGAATTTGTGCGTGACGAAGTGGCGCGTGGTCGGGCGATTATTCCAAACAACATCAATCACCCTGAATCAGAACCGATGATTATCGGGCGTAATTTCTTGGTAAAAATTAACGGCAATTTGGGGAATTCTGCGGTCACGTCATCGATTGAAGAAGAAGTTGAAAAAATGCTCTGGGGCATTCGTTGGGGCGGCGACACGATTATGGATTTATCGACAGGTAAAAACATCCACGAAACCCGCGAATGGATTTTGCGTAATTCGCCTGTGCCGATTGGCACAGTGCCGATTTATCAAGCTCTCGAAAAAGTGAACGGCAAAGCCGAAGATTTAACGTGGGAAATTTTCCGTGACACGTTGATTGAACAAGCTGAACAAGGCGTGGATTATTTTACGATTCATGCAGGTGTACGTTTGCATCACGTTCCGTTAACCGCAAAACGTATGACGGGCATTGTGTCTCGCGGCGGGTCGATTATGGCGAAATGGTGTCTCGCGCATCACACTGAAAGTTTCTTGTACACGCACTTTGAAGAAATCTGCGAAATCATGAAAGCCTACGATGTGGCGTTTTCATTGGGTGACGGGCTGCGTCCAGGTTCGATTTATGACGCGAATGACGCGGCGCAATTTGGCGAACTCGAAACGCTGGGCGAACTCACTAAAATCGCGTGGAAACACGATGTGCAAACCATGATTGAAGGCCCTGGACACGTTCCGTTGCACATGATTAAAGTCAACATGGAAAAGCAACTTGAAGAATGTGGCGAAGCTCCTTTTTATACGTTAGGACCTCTCACGACTGATATTGCGCCAGGTTATGACCACATTACCTCGGCGATTGGCGCGGCAAATATCGGTTGGTATGGTTGCGCGATGCTGTGTTATGTCACGCAAAAAGAACATTTAGGTTTGCCGAATAAACAAGATGTGCGCGAAGGCATTGTGACTTACAAAATCGCGGCTCACGCGGCAGATTTAGCCAAAGGACATCCTGGCGCACAAGCGCGGGATAATGCGATGTCCAAAGCGCGTTTTGAATTCCGTTGGGAAGACCAATTCAACATCGGTTTAGACCCTGAAAAAGCGCGTGAATTCCACGATGAAACCTTGCCAAAACAATCGGCGAAAGTGGCGCATTTTTGTTCGATGTGTGGCCCGCATTTCTGTTCGATGAAAATCAGCCAAGACGTAAGAAATTATGCGGCTGAAAAAGGCATTGCCGACGAAGAAGCCTTAAAAATTGGCATGGACGAAAAATCGCAAGAGTTTTTGAAGGACGGCGCAGCGATTTATCACGAGGTTTAAACTGTCTGGGCGGGTTTCAAGCTCGCCCTTTCAACTCAATATTATGGTGGAAAAATGAAACAAGTTGCATCATTGCAGTACGGAGTAATTTTTAAAAAAGCCTTTTCACAAATCGACGTTTTCAAAGCGTTTGTCCAAGACATCACGGGCATTGATTTAAAAATCGACAAAGTTGAAACCGAAAAATCGTTTGAACAACGCATTGGCAATGTCAGAGTTGAATTTGATTTGTATGCCGAAGATTTAGAAAATCGCGTCATCGTCGAAATTCAACATCAAAACGGCTCGGATTATTACGACCGTTTTTTACATTATCATTGTGTCGCGTTGCTTGAACAGGCGGCAAATTATCGCAATTACAAAGCCAATTTAACGGTATATACGATTGTTGTTTTAACCTCTACCGATAAACATAAAATTGATGTTGCGACAATTGATTTTGATCCAAAAGACCGTTACGGCAATTCGCTTGGTGAAATTCAACATAAAGTGATTTATCTTGCGGTGACAATAGTTCGGACAGTTTTTAAAAGGTAAAAACAAAATCTAAAAATCAGCGAAAATGC
>CAIRCR010000533.1 GCA_903877065.1 uncultured Pseudomonadota bacterium | reverse complement strand
TTATAGTAAAATCGACAAAAATTCTTGTTTATTCGTTAATAAATTTCCAATACAAGCAATGTCAACTGATAAACAATACACTAAAAGTGACGGAGCCGTAATTAGTAGAAAAATTGCCAATTATTGATCCTGAAATTGAGTTACGTTATGTAATGGACGCGGTGCGTTTAATTCGTAAAAATTTGAACGGTAGCGTGCCGTTAATTGGTTTTTCAGGCAGTCCGTGGACGTTGGCGACGTATATGATTGAAGGCGGAAGCAGCAAAAATTTCGCTAAAATAAAAAGTATGATGTACAACCAACCAGCACTCATGCACCAGTTATTGGATAAATTAGCACAAGCTGTTGCGGCATATTTAAACGCGCAAATTGCTGCGGGCGCACAAGCTCTTATGTTGTTTGATACTTGGGGTGGAATGTTAAGTGGTAGTGATTATCGTGAGTTTTCGCTGCATTATGCAAAACAAGTTCGTGCATCATTGAACGTTGAAGTTGATGGTCAAAAAATTCCAACCATTTTGTTTACGAAGGGTGGCGGAATGTGGCTAGACGATATGGCGACGACGGGTTATGACGCACTTGGCTTAGATTGGCAAACCGATATTCAAAACGCTCGTGTGCAAGTTGGTGAAAAAGTTGCTTTGCAAGGTAACTTAGATCCGATGGCTTTATATGCAAAACCTGAAGTTATTATTGAGAAAGTTAAAAATATTTTACAAAAATACGGTAAGGGTTCGGGTCACGTCTTTAATTTAGGGCACGGGATTTTACCTGACATCAATCCTGAAAATGTTAAAACGATGGTCGATGCTGTTCATGAATACAGTTGCATTTATCATCAAGATTAGGAGTTTTTTATGATTTTAGCGGGCGACATTGGTGGTACGAAAACTTTATTGGCTCTTTTTGTTGGGCAGACGTGTGTATCGAGTAATCATTTTGAGAGCGCGAAATATGCAACATTTGACGCATTGATTGCAGACTTTTTAAAGTTAATTCCTCCTGGTTTAAAAATTGATGTTGTGTGTCTTGGTGTAGCGGGTCCTGTTATAAATGGCGAGTGCGTAACGACTAATTTACCTTGGGAATTAAATCATCGTGAAATTGCCAACCAATTGCATACGAAAAAAGTAATACTTCTCAATGATTTAGAAGCCGCTGCATGGGGCGTTTTGTCATTACCAGAAAGTGATTTTGTTTCGCTAAATTTAAATTCCCGTCCTCGCACAGGAAATTGTGCTGTTTTAGCGGCTGGAACTGGATTAGGTGAAGCAATTGTGTTTTACGATGGCAAGCAACATCATGTCATTGCAAGTGAAGGTGGACACACTGATTTTGCGCCAATCGATGAAAAACAAATGGCTTTGCTTTCATTCATGCAAGCACGTTACCCCGATCATGTCAGTTACGAGCGATTAGTTTCTGGTGTTGGCATTATCGCCATTTATGACTTTTTAAAACAATCTGGCGATTACGTCATTTCTGCTGATTTTGAAGAGAAATTACAAACAGCAACCGATGTAGCAGCTTTAATAGGCACAACGGCTGTAGCAAATGGTGATGAGTTGTGTGTTGCGGCATTGCAACTTTTTTGCCGAATTTACGGTGCTGAGGCGGGAAATTTAGCGTTGAAATGTTTGCCTTACGGAGGTGTCTATTTAACGGGTGGAATTGCAGAAAAATGTTTGCCTATTTTGCAACAAGGCGCATTTCTCGAAGCATTCTTAGCAAAAGGTCGCTATCGTGACGCATTAGAAAATATTGCTGTCAATGTTTGTATTCAGCCAGAAGTTGGTTTATTAGGCGCGTTGTATTTTGCTAAAAAAAATATGTAGTTGTGAGAATTTGTTGGGTTTTATAACTGGCGGATTCAAGTAGCAAGTGCAATTCCTTAACCCAATAGGTATCAAGGATTAGCAGTTTAGTAATATCGTGTGCCGAGTATGGTTACTGGGTTGGTAATTTTCACCAATTAGCTTACAGCTTGATTTTTCTTAAAAAATAAATTGCACTTGCTACTTGAATCCGCCACTCTTAAAAATTTCAGGTATGGCTGTTTTTATTTGTAGTTCTCATAACACCAACCCATTGAAAAATATCACCTGCATTGTTTTCCAGGTACTATCTTCCATGTAATCTACACCAAAACCCCGACATTTTTACCAAATCGGGACATAACCTGACAACGATCAAAATTCTATGAAAACTCCTCTAATTCTTGTTGATGGTTCTTCATTTTTATATCGCGCTTATCATGCCATTCCACCTCTGACAAACACAAAAGGCGAACCTACGCACGCCATTTTAGGTGTATCGAATATGCTGAGAAAACTTCTCAGTGAATACAATCCGACTTACATGGCAGTCGTTTTTGATAGCGCGAGTAGAACATTTCGGCATGAATTGTCGGTGGATTACAAAGCCAATCGAAACGTCATGCCCAGTGATTTAAAAGACCAAATTAAACCGTTGCACGCGCTAATTCGTGCAATGGGCATTCCGTTAATTAGTGCGGCAGCAGTAGAAGCCGATGATGTTTTGGGTGTTTTAGCGTGTTACGCCGTGCGAGAAGGTCACACGGTGATTATTGCGACCAGCGACAAAGATATGGCGCAATTGGTGAATGAACACATTACGCTCGAAGACACCATGAGCAAATCGAAATTGACCATTGATGGCGTATTTGAAAAATTTGGTGTACGTCCAGATCAAATTGCGGATTATTTAGCGTTAGTGGGCGACAGTTCGGATAACATTGCAGGTGTTCCAAAAGTCGGGACGAAAACCGCTGCAAAATGGTTGGCACAATATCAGACCCTCGATAATTTAATCGCTCACGCTGATGAAATCACTGGCAAAGTTGGTGAGAATTTACGCGAAAATTTGCCGCAACTAGCCCTTGCCAAACAATTAACCGTTATTCGCTGTGATTTAGAATTGCCTTACAACATGGCAGATTTAACTCGCCGTCCTGTTCATGATGAACAACTGAAAACGTTATTAACCGAGTTTGAATTTTCATCTTGGTTGAATGCTTTAAATAAAAATAACGATAAAAATTCGGGTGAAATTGAAACCAAACCCTTTTTGAAAAGTGTTTCAAATGAAGTAACTGAAAATACAGCCACCGCACATTACGACATTATCACCACGACAGCGCAATTGGACGCTTGGTTGGCACGATTAGAAAAATCGGTCGCGTTTGCCATCGACACCGAAACCACAAGTTTAGATTACATGAACGCCGAATTAGTTGGTTTATCGTTTGCCGTTCAAACGGGTGAAGCCGCTTATTTACCGTTAGCACATAATTATCCCGACGCGCCAGCGCAATTAAATCGAAAAGACGTTTTAGAAAAATTAAGTCCGTTACTCGAAAATCCAAATCATTTAAAAGTGGGGCAAAATTTAAAATACGATTATCACGTTTTAGCAAATCACGGCGTGACGTTGCGCGGCATTGCTCACGATACGTTGCTTGCGTCCTATTTGCTCGACAGCACGGGAAAACATAATTTAGACACCCTCGCGCAAAAACATTTAAACATCAAAACAATTAGTTACGAAGATGTTGCGGGAAAAGGTGCTAAACAATTGAATTTTTCCGAAGTTTCGATTGAAATCGGTGCTCGTTACGCCGCCGAAGATGCCGATGTTTGTGTGCGACTAAATCATGCTTTGCAAGCCAAATTACAAACGCAACCCAGTTTGCTAAAACTTTATAACGAACTGGAAATGCCGTTGTTATCCGTTTTGGCAAGATTGGAACGTAACGGCGTTTTTATTGACGATGATTTACTTGCACATCAAAGTTTAGAACTCGCGCAGCAAATGATGACTTTAGAACAACAAGCGCACGACGAAGCGGGACACAGTTTTAATTTAAATTCACCAAAACAAATTCAAACCATTTTGTATGAACAACTGAATTTGCCGATTTTGAAACGCACGCCAAAAGGTCAGCCTTCAACCGATGAATCCGTGTTACAAGAACTTGCTGAAAATTATGTGTTGCCGAAATTGCTCATTGAACATCGCAGTTTAAGTAAATTGAAATCGACTTACATTGACAAATTGCCACAGCAAATCAATGCCAAAACAGGACGCGTGCATACGTCTTATCATCAAATTGTTACGGCGACAGGGCGTTTGTCATCGTCAGATCCCAATTTACAAAACATTCCAATTCGTAGCGCGGAAGGTCGAAAAATTCGTAAAGCCTTTATCGCGCCAGACGGTTACAAAATTGTCGCGGCGGATTATTCGCAAATTGAATTAAGAATTATGGCGCATTTGGCAAATGACGAAGGGTTGATTTCTGCCTTTCAAAATGACCAAGATATTCACCGTGCCACAGCCGCCGAAGTATTTAAAATTTCACTCGATAACGTAACAACAGAATTACGACGTTCAGCAAAAGCCATTAACTTTGGTTTGATTTACGGAATGTCGTCTTTTGGTTTGGCGAAACAATTAGATATTTCACGCAGTGAAGCACAAGAATACATTAACGCTTACTTTGCTCGTTATCCGAATGTCAAAAAATACATGAATGAAACGAAAACGTTGGCAAAAGAGCAAGGTTTTGTTGAAACTTTATTTGGTCGGCGTTTGTATTTGCCAGAGATTCAATCGAAAAATGCAATTTTGCGTCAATATGCCGAACGCACGGCGATTAACGCACCAATGCAAGGCACAGCCGCAGATATTATCAAGCGAGCCATGTTGAAAGTAGATGCGTGGCTAGAAAATGAAAATATCGATGCCAAAATGATTATGCAAGTTCACGACGAATTAGTTTTTGAAATTAAAGCAGAAGTTGTCGAAAGCGCGGTTGAAACAATTAGAACGTTAATGTGTGGTGTAGCAGAATTGACTGTGCCATTGATTGTTGATGTGGGATTAGGCGACAATTGGGACGAGGCACATTAACGCTGAAAAGGATTTTAAAATTTGCCACTTAGCACACAGTCAAAAATAACATCCCGCAATCGGTGTGCAAAACATCGCCTTTACGTTGCAACACAAAAAATCCGTGATTTAAGGCTTCTTCTTTTTCTTCATGTTGCCAAAATCAACACCAACACGCTTTAGTGTTGCATTCGTTTCTGCTATTTGCTCATTCGTTTGTTTTTGTGAAGCACGCAAC
>CAIRCR010000532.1 GCA_903877065.1 uncultured Pseudomonadota bacterium | reverse complement strand
TGACGTTTATGTTAAATAGCAGCCGAAAAAACAGTTTGGTTTGTCAGTAAAACTTCATATAAATCAAATGGCTTACTGATGAAATCTTTCGCGCCTTCTTCTAAAGCACGAACGCGATATTTTTCGTGTGCAGAAACCACAATCACAGGAAGATAACCATCAGATTCTGTTTTCTTCAAATTTTCCATAATCTGGAAACCGTCTAATCCAGGCATCTGTAAATCGAGAAGAATTAAATCGTAATTATTTTCATGGTGCAGCACGTTCACTGTATAAGGATTCATTGTTGAAGTGATTGCGGTATAACCCGCTTCGTGAAGAATTTTTTCAAGCAATAGAACATTTGCTTCTTGATCATCAACAATCAAAATTTTCGCGTTAAAAATGTCTTCAGTATTTGATACTAAAACAGATTTATGGGCGGCAGTGGTTGCTGTTAATTTTTGCGGGTGGCTAAGTTCAATTTCGGAGTGAAATGAAAGTGAATTTTTTTCAGTCAGGTCGAAAATTTTGTTTACCAATTCGAGCATAGAGCAGCTTGCTTTTAGAATTTGATTAACGTTTTCACTCTGTGTGCGAGTTAAAATTGAAGAATCTTTTTCAAGTAATTGAGCAAATCCTAAAATGGCGTTAAGCGGCGTGCGTAATTCGTAACTGATATTTTGTAAATCAATGACTGTTTTTGTAACAGATTTTTTGCGAATGTTTTTTTGCATGACCGCTTAACCCCTTAATCAAGATACGCGTGATAGTACATTTCTACGACCTGCAAATATCGCAGATTCACCGAGTAATTCTTCAATTCGCAATAATTGGTTATATTTTTCAACCCGTTCACCGCGACACGGTGCGCCCGCTTTGAGATGTCCCGTATCGAGTGCAACTGTAAAATCAGCAATAAAACTATCGGTGGTTTCACCGCTACGATGTGAAACCATCGCGCACCAATCTGCACCGTAAGCCATTCGCACGGCGGCAATGGTTTCTGTTAATGTGCCGATTTGATTGGGTTTAATAAGTACCGCATTGGCAGTTTTTTCTTCAATCCCGTGAGCGATTCGCTCAACATTCGTGACAAATATATCGTCACCAACGATTTCAATTTTGTTTCCGAGAGTTTGATTTAACAGTTTCCAACCATTCCAATCGTCTTCAGCTAATCCGTCTTCTAATAATGAAATTGGATAGTTAGAAACCCAATCGGCATACATAGCGACCATTTCAGCAGCATCAATTTTTCGGTTTTCAGTACGCAGATGATAAAAACCATCTTCGTAAAAACCACTAGAGGCTGGATCGATTGCTAAAACAACATCTTCACCAGGACGATAACCCGCACCTTCAATCGCTTTTACAATCAATTCAAGTGCATCAACATTGCGTTTTAACACAGGCACAAAACCGCCTTCGTCACCGACATTGACTGAATAACCTTCATGGAGAAGCAGCTTTTTTAGATGGTGATAAATTTCAGCTCCCCAACGCAACGCTTCTTTGAAATTAGGCGCACCGATTGGCGCAATCATAAATTCCTGAATATCTGTGCCTTGCCAATTCGCATGAACACCGCCGTTAAGAATGTTGAACATTGGCACGGGTAATCGACAAGCCGTTGTGCCGCCTAAATACCGAAACAACGGCATATTGCAAGCATTCGCGGCTGCTCTTGCGACAGCTAAACTCACGCCTAAAACGGCATTTGCACCGAGTTTCGATTTATTTGGTGTGCCATCTAATTCCAACATCACTTTATCGACAAGCGTTTGATTCAACGCATCGATGCCTAAAATTGTGGAGGCAATATCAACATTTATGTGATTAACGGCTCGCGCAACCCCTGTGCCGCGATAACGAAACGTGTTGTCACGCAATTCGACGGCTTCATGGATTCCTGTCGATGCACCTGATGGAACAGAAGCACGTCCTGTTGTGCCGTCTTTAAGTGCTACATCAACTTCTACGGTTGGATTTCCACGCGAATCAAGGATTTCTCTGGCGTGGACAGAATGAATGGCGGTTTTCATAAAACAGGATACGCTTGCGCGATTTTTGTACCTTGTTTGTAATGCACATCGTTTTGGGCGGTAAAATTCACGTTACTTGATGCTTCAAACAACACCACAATGTCAGAACCACCGAATTGAAAATACGAAATTTCTTCGCCTTTTCGCAGTGTCACGCCAACTTCAGCTGTCACAATGACAGAAGAAACTTGTGACATTCCCATTGGTAAAATTGCCACTAAACCAATTGGCGTATCAAGCACAATCAAACCACGCGCTTGAGCAAATTCATAACCTGCATCGTCTGGGATTTCAAATTGTCGAAAGCCTTTTAAAACATGACTGCCGTCTTGTTCAACAACAGTACGAACGTCTAAATAAACTTGTCCTGGAATAACGCGAGCTTCTAAAACACGACCACCGACGGGCGTATGTTGGCGGTGATAATCAGTGGTATTTAAAAAACTGTGCATGAACGTGCCATTGATAAAACGGTCTTTATATGGACTGCCTTCCATGAGTTCAGCAACTTTCCAGTGCATATTTTTGATGGTGATATGTGAATTGGAACGAATTTCCCATTGACCTTTAAAAATCGCATCGGCTGGTGAAACAATAACCGTTTGGTCACATAACGCGGCAATGGGGCGCATTCCAGGTTTATGTTTTCTAGCGAAAAATTGGTTAAATGTTTTCCAATCGCCATGTGGACGAATGTAATCATCCATATTGTGATTTGGTGAACGGTAAAACGATTCGATTGATTCAAGCGTTAGCGATTGGGGCGTATCAAGAAATTCGCCTAATGCTTTGACATAGCTAACCATCCACGAAGAAAGCGGTGTTAACGGTGGCGCGTTATCGTAAGGAATAATTTTGTTTTGCAGCTCTAAAACGGGTGATTGATCAAGAATGAAATAAAACTCACAAAGGCGATTGTAAATTTCACGTCCTGGATAATCATCTGTGGGAATCCAATAAAGCAATTCGTTTAACCAGAGTGAGCAATGTTTAAAGTCCTTGATGTGTTGAATTTGCAGCACATTTTTTTCATGTGCGTTTGCAATGGCTTCATTGAATTTTTCTTCCCAATGATTGGATTCGACTAATTCTTTTAATTCTTGGATAACGCTATGGATCGGGTGCATATTGATTCCTTACTTTGATTTTGAATACGCACTCAATAAAAATTGTTTATTGAATGCGTAGATAACTAACGTTTAGCCAAAAGCCATTCGTTTTTTAGTAAAGAAGATCCGACAATTGGAAGGTTGTAATGCCTGTCAACGTCAACGAAAACTCTGGTGCAAAATCATTGTCATTACTTGCATACAGCGTATTTGTTGACGGATCAAAACGTAATTGACCCGCCGCGCTAAATCCAGCGGTATTGATATAAGTGAAACCTTGAATGCCACTTGCATTAACATCCGCATCGATAGCGCGGACATCGATTTTATCGCCGTCGCTGTGAACGAAATCACTGATTACATCTCTGGTAGCAGCCGTTAAACCTGATTCTTTTAAACCATTGAAGGTGAAAATATCCGCCCCCGTGCCACCTTTCATAAGGTCTTTGCCCATGCCGCCGATAATATTATCAACGCCTGTGCCGCCATCGATTAAATCATCGCCAGCACCTGCTTCGATTAAATCATCGCCAGTTCCGCCGTTTAACGTATCGTTACCCGAACCTGCTTGCAATTTATCGTCACCAGGTCCAGCGTCTAACCAGTTATTACCCTCGCCAGCAATTAACACGTCATATCCTGTGTCGCCATCAAGCCAATCATTGCCAGCACCAGTAGTCAATACGTCATCGTCTGTGCCGCCGAATAATTTGTTATTACCCTGAAGGTCGGTGAGAGTATCGTTACCCGTGTAGCCATACATCACATCGTCACCAGGCCCCCCTTGAAGCGTATTATTCAAAGTATTACCTTCAATTAACCCTGTGTAATTTTGCCCTGTATAACCTTGATCATAACCATAGCCGTAATTGCCATAACCATTTTGTCCAGAATAACCATTCTGTCCGTAATCGTATGAACCGTAGCTTTGCGATAAATTAGGCGTTCCGACAACACTCGATAACTCTGGTTTTGCAAAAAGAACATTCGACAAATCAAAGCTACTCACACCTGGTAATTTCACTGAAATTTCTGGTATAGCATCTGTGTCAGTGTTGATGGTTACAACTTGCGTTTTCACATCAAAAGAAATTTGACCAGGGGCTGTAAATTTGCCGCTCTTGAGATAAGAAAAGTTCTGTTGAAAGCCAGGCAAATTGAAATTCCCATCGATATTTGAAATATCGATTTTGTCACCGTCGGTACCATTGAAATCAACAATCGTGTCTTGCGCTGCATCTGATGATGAATCGAACACAAAGTAATCGCCGCCTGTGCCGCCAATTAAGGTGTCTTTACCTGGTCCTCCGTAAAGATGATCAACACCTGTACCGCCATTCAAGTAATCATTGCCTTCACCACCAAACAGGTAATCATCACCCGTATTGCCATAAAGCGTGTCGTTACCCGTGCCAGCGTATAACTTATCGTCACCTGTGCCAGCGTCGAGCCAATCATTACCACCATTGCTGGTTAAAATGTCATCGCCCGTGCCACCATCAAGCCAATCATCACCTTCGCCAGTCGTCAACGTATCGTTATCTGTACCACCGAATAATTTGTTATTGCCCTGCATATCAATAAGTAAATCATTACCCGTGTAAGCATTTAACACGTCATCGCCGTAACCACCGATGAGTGTATTTGCGCCTGTATCGCCCTCAACTAAATTGGACGTTCCAGCCACAAGATTCGACATCACAGGTTTGTTATAAATGACATTCGATAAATCAAATTTAGTTACGCCATCAAGTGTCACTGAAATTTCAGGCTTGGCATCTGCATTGGTATTAATAGATAAAACCTTTGATGTCGCATTAAAAGAAACTTGACCAGGTTTTGTGAACGTACCACTTTTGAGATAAGAAAAATTTTGTTGTAATCCTGGCGAACTGTAATTTGCATCGATATTTGAAAAATCAATTCGATCACCGTCACTGCCAACGAAATCAAGAATAATGTCTTGATCGGACGTTGATTGGAAAACAAAGGTGTCAGCACCTGTGCCGCCGTTCAAGGTATCTTTACCTAAGCCACCGATAAGAATGTCTGCACCTGTACCGCCATCTAAGAAATCATCACCTGCACCAGCTTCAAGGAAATCATCTCCTGTGCCGCCGTAAAGGGTGTCACGACCCGAACCCGAAGACAATTTATCATCACCTGTGCCTGCATCTAACCAGTTATTGCCTTCACCCGCGTTCAAAATATCGTCGCCTGTGCCGCCATCTAACCAATCATCACCTGCACCGGTCGTCAACGTGTCATTGTCAGGTCCACCAAATAATTTGTTATTACCATACATATCCGTCAACGAATCATTACCTGGATAACCATTTAATACGTCACCACCTGAACCGCCCCTCAATACGTTATCACCCGTATTGCCTTCCACTAAATTTGCCGACTCAACAAGATTCGCAAGTCCTGTAAAAATAACATCAGACAAATCGAATTGGCTCACGTCATTCAGTTTCACTGAAATTTCAGGCATGGCATCAGCATTGGTGTTAATCGTTAAAATCTGTGATTTCACATCAAAAGAAACTTGACCAGGCTTTGTGAACACACCGCTTTTTAGGTAAGAGAAATTTTGTTGAGAACCAGCAATAGCAGTATTCGCATCGATATTTGAAATATCGATTTTATCGCCGTCAACACTGTTGAAATCGGTAATAACATCTTGAGCGACATCGGCAGAGTTTTGGAAAACAAAAGTATCCGCGCCTGTGCCACCTGTTAACGTATCTTTGCCCTGACCACCCATGAGGTAGTCATCGCCTGTGCCGCCGTTTAAACTGTCATTGCCTGCACCAGCGTCGATATAATCATCCCCCGTGCCACCATCTAACGTATCGTTGCCTTCACCAGCGTACAATCTGTCATTGCCAGTTCCACCGTCTAACCAATCATTACCAGCACCAGTTGTTAATATGTCGTTGTCTGTGCCACCGAATAATTTGTTATTGCCAGAAAGATCCGTGAGTACATCATTGCCTGGATAACCGTTTAATACATCATCACCTGAGCCACCTAAAAGCGTGTTTTCACCTGTGTCGCCTTCTAACAAATTAGATGTTTCTAATAGATTAGACAATCCATTGCCGTAATATGCACCATTGCCACCGTTGTATAAACCGTATGAACCTTCATAAACGCCATAGCCACCGTAATATGCACCCGCTCTGTCAAAAATAAAATCAGTCACATCTAAACTTGGCACTTCGCTCATTTGTACTTTTAACTCGGGCGAAGCATCTGCATTATTGGTGGCATACATGGTGTGTGTGACAGAATCAAAACGTACTTGACCAGGGGCAGTAAAAGCATTCGAGCCGATAAACGTAAAACGTTGCATACCTGGCTGATTAACATCGGCATCGACGGCAGATAAATTGATTCGGTCGTAATCACTGTGAACAAAATCAATAATTGTATCCATGTTATTTGGCGACGATTCTTCGAGGCTTTTGTAAATGAAATAATCAATGCCAGAACCACCTGTCATGATGTCGCCACCTAAACCACCGATAAGGCTGTCAGAACCTGAGCCACCAACCATACTGTCATCGCCCGATCCTGCTTCCATATAATCAATGCCTGACCCACCATCGATTGTGTCATTACCCGCGTTACTGTAGATAGTGTCGTTATCTGTACCGCCATAGATAAAATCAGTGCCATTACCGCTGATAATCATGTCGTTACCCGTACCACCATCGAGGTAATTGTCACCTTCGCCAGCGTTCAGGTAATCCTCTCCTGTGCCGCCGTCAAGCGTGTCGCCGCCTGCACCGCTAATCAATTTATCGTTACCAGTCCCGCCCATAATGGTATTTGCGCCCCAAATGTCGGTTAAAATATCGTTTCCTGTATATCCATCAACATTGTCATCACCTGGACCACCGTTGATTGTGTCATCGCCTGTTGTACCAAAGATATTAGCCATTTTGAAATTCCTAAATCAAATAAACGTCAGCGAAACAGTTACAAAAATTCATAATTATTTCAATCTACTAGCAGCAAGATACACTGGGAGCAATTCGATATTACATTGATCAGGATTTAATGCCATCAAGTCAGACTGGTTATAAAACTTATTAGATGGGTGAATACCAGAGCTACATCATTAAACGTCGGCTAATTCTCCGAAGTCACGCGCATGACTTCTTCTAATGTTGTTACGCCTTGCAATACTTTTTGCAAACCGTTTTCGTATAACGTCGTCATGCCTTCTTCACGGGCCTGCGTTTCAATTACTCCTGCCGAAGAATGCGCCATAATCAATTTGCGAATTGGGTCTGTCATAGGCAAAAATTCAATAATCGCCAACCGCCCGCGATAACCCAAACCACCACACGCCGCGCAACCAATCGGTTTGAAAAGGGTAATTTGATCATCAGGTTGAAAACGCCGCAAACGCATTTCATCAATCACTTCTTGTGATGGTGAAAAGGGCTGTTTGCAAGATTTACAAAGTTGTCGAACTAATCGTTGTGCCAAAATTCCATTCACGGTTGACGTTAGCAGATATTCTTCCAACCCCATATCGAGCAAACGAGTAATCCCCCCCGCCGCATCATTTGTGTGTAAGGTTGAAAGCACTAAATGTCCAGTCAATGCCGATTGCACCGCAATTCGCGCTGTTTCTAAATCACGCATTTCACCAATCATAATCACGTCAGGATCTTGGCGAACAATTGAACGCAACGCGACGGCAAACGTTAACCCGATTTGTGGTTTCGCTTGGATTTGGTTGATTCCGTCCATTTGATATTCCACGGGATCTTCAACAGTGATAATTTTTCGTGCGGTTGTGTTTAATTGTTTCAATGCCGCGTACATCGTGGTGGATTTACCCGACCCTGTTGGTCCTGTGATTAAAATAATCCCGTGCGGTTGCGCCAGAACATCGAGAAATTGTTGCAATTGTCGTCCCGCAAAACCCAACGCTTCAAAATTCAACACCGTATTTTCTTTATCGAGTAGTCGAATTACCACGCTTTCGCCGTACATCGTGGGAATTGTGGAAACACGCAAATCCAATTCTTTACCGAGCATTTGTACCTTAATTCGTCCATCTTGCGGCAAACGACGTTCAGCAATGTTGAGTTTCGCCATGATTTTAATCCGTGAAATGACGGCGGCTGTTGATTTAATTGGTGGAGCTTCTATATCTTGTAAAACGCCATCAACACGCAATCGCACTTTTAAACTTTGCTCAAACGGTTCGATGTGAATATCTGAGGCTTTCATTTCGATGGCACGCTGCATAATCGCATTTACCATTTTAATCACGGGGGCTTCGCTGGCTAAATCCTTCAAATGTGCTAAATCTTCTTCGCCCAATTCGTCAAAATTCAAATCATCTAGTGAATCAACTTTGGTTTGACCTTGTTCATATTGCGTAGCAATCGCCGTATCAATTTCAGACAGCACGCCAACTTGCGCGACAATATTTTTTCCCGTTGCCAAACGCAACGCGTCCAACACAAATTCATCTTCAGGGTCGAGCATTGAAACGGTTAGTGAATTGTCGTCTGCATTTAAACCAATTAAATGGTAATGTTTTAAAAAGCGCAGTGAAATTTCGTCGGGCAACGTTTTTTCTAATGGATATTGGTCTGGTGTAATTTTGGAAAAATTACCACTTTCGACAAACGCCAACGTAACATCTAATTCCGAACATAACCCAAGTTTAATGAGTAATGCAGGTAGACTTTCCGCGACAGCGGTTTTTTGCATTCGTTCTGCTTTTTTTAAATCGGATGGTGAAAGTTTGCCTTTATTTTGGAGAATGTTTAAAAAGTTTTGTGACATGATTTATTGTATTAAATGGTTTTAAATCGTGGAATTACAAGGCTTACAGCCGATAATTTAATGCGCTAACGATACTCTAATAACCTGAATTTTGCAGATATTTTGTATTCTTTTATACCCACAGTTATAAAATGATACCTACACTTATTTGTTCAAATATTAAAAAGGAAAAATCTATGTCTGTATCGATGACATTCATCAAAAAAATTCAATCGTATTTTGAAGCCAAAACGGTTCAAATTCAAAACCACCCGAAGTTTCAACATATTCAAACGTTGCCATCGTTACAGCGTTATTGCGCGTGGTCGGGTTTATTTTTAGCGAGTCAAATTATTGTGTTTGGCTTGCTGTATTTCATATTTGGCTACATTGTTGTTGTGGGTTTTTTGGCGAGTGTTATCGCTGGATTAGCAACAGGTGTTGGCGCGTTACCGGTGTTGTGGTTTAAAAATATCACCGACGATGTCTTTAACAGTTTACTCGGTGGCGCGGCGGGCGTGATGTTGGCGGCAACCGCGTTTTCGTTAATCGTCCCAGGTTTAGATTATGGGAATGCGATTTGGGCAGGGAAGGGCGTTTATATCGTTTCCATAGGTATGATGGTCGGTGCGTTATTTTTACATTATGCCGACAGCCAATTGCCACACGTTCATTTCGACACGTTGTCCGATACACAACTGCGCTCTTTGAACAAAATTTGGCTGTTTATTATCGCAATTGCAATTCACAATTTCCCCGAAGGCATGGCGGTTGGTGTGAGTTTTGGTTCGGGTGATGTCAAAAACGGTTTCGTTTTAACAAGTGCCATTGCATTGCAAAATATGCCTGAAGGTTTAGCGGTTGCTTTGCCGCTGGTCGGTTTGGGTTATAACAAATGGAAAGCGATTGGAATTGCGACGTTGACAGGTTTAGTTGAACCCATCGGCGGTTTATTAGGCATTACGATGGTGACCGCATTTCAACCGATTTTGCCAATTGCAATGGGATTTGCGGCGGGGGCAATGTTGTTTGTGATTAGTGAAGAAATCATCCCCGAAACACATTCAAAAGGACGTTCACGTTATGCGACGTTTGCGTTGATGGGCGGCTTTATCATTATGATGATGCTTGATCATTTGCTCGGTTAAGGTGTGCAAAAACAATGAATGATTCGCTATTTTTGATTTATGAAAAGTGGTTGGCAATAATTGAAAATGCAAACTTTCAAGATTTATCCACGCCGACTTTGACGAGTTTTGCGTTGATTGTTGCGGCTGAAATGGGCGATAAAAGTCAGCTCGTTTGCATGACTTTGGCGGCGCGTCACCGTGCAATGCCCGTTGCGTTAGGCGCAATGGCTGCGTTTGCGTTATTGAATACGTTAGCCGTCATTTTTGGTGCAGCGATTGCAAATTGGTTTCCAGATTATGTTGTTTCGGGCGTGGTGGCACTGTTGTTTTTATTTTTTGGTATTCATGTTTTACGCGCCAACACAGATGAAGACGACGATGAAACGGTAATTGAAAAAAGTAATCACAATATTTTTTTTACGACATTTTTATTGATAACTGTTGCAGAATTTGGCGATAAAACACAATTAGCGGTCGTGGCGTTGAGCAGTACACAATTACCATTAGCGGTGTGGATTGGCTCTACGATGGCTTTAGTTTTTACGTCAATTTTAGGATGTATTGCGGGAAGAACGGTGTTGCAAAAAATTTCACTCGCATGGCTACATAAAATCAGTGGTGTCTTTTTCTTAGGCTTGGCAATCGTTGCTGGGTATCGGGCTTTTTTAGCTTTTAACGTCAGCGATTAAAACGAAAGTTCGGACGTTAATTTTTCACTCAATTGCACTAAAAGCAGATTTATTGCATGAACCGCAACGGCATAATTTTCTCCAACCAACGGCTGATTTAAATCAATCGAACTGTGTTTTAAAACAGCGTGTGTTTTTTCGTTGAGCAACGTCCAATCAACCGAAAAATGAATCGATTTTCCCAGCACAATATCAAGCTGTGTTACGTCAATAACCAGACGATAATCAACCATTCCAAGCAAACTCCACGGATAGGCTTTAAACCAAAACGTGGGGTGTTGTGTCGCTAAATTTTTCGCTAATACTTCGGTCATATTTTGCTTGAGCAACGCAGCCCACTGATGTTGTTCTGCTAAATGCAATTGCCCTTGTGTGTCGCGGGTCACAATTTGTTTACGTTCCAACGCACTAGGCAAACTAATTTGTGCAATTCCAATCAGTGGTTTTTTATCGATTGATTGCGTGGTTGTTGATTGTGTAAGGGCTTCTAAACTGTAAAACTGCGTCGGTGGCGTTGTCGCACAACCGTGTAAAATTAACAAACTACTCAAAACTAATTTTTTCATTTTTGACCTTCTTCACTTTTGCCACGCACGATAGATTCTGGATGTTGTGCCAAATAATCGGTTAATTGTTTTACTGAACCCGCCGCTTGCGTTAATTCTTGCAACAATTGTTCAAGTTGATAATGCGTTGTCGCGCCAGCTTCAAAATTACTCAAGGCTTTTTGCGCGGTATCGAGCGTTTTATCCGCCGTTCCCATCGTGCCTTGTACACTGTTTAGCGTCGCTGTTGCCGCCGTTGTTGTACCTTGTAAACCACGCAGTGTTTTATTGATTTCTTCGGTTAAATTATCGAGCGGCAATTTTGCAATTTTATCCATAATGATATTTGCTGAATGCGTGAATTGATCGAGCGAACTCGATGTTGTTGGAAATTCAGCATACAAACCATGTTTTGGATTGTCGATAATTTTACTTTTCGGATGAAAATCTAAATCTACCAGCAATTGCCCCGTCAATAAACTACCTGTTTGCAATTGGGCGCGTAAACCTTTTTCAATTAACTGATTAACTATATTTTGTGGTGGAATTTTTGCGTCAGGATGCACTTCTTTGATTCGCTCAGGTTGTAATTCCACAATCACAGGAATACGAATTTCAGCCGTTTTTTCGTCCAATTCTAAACTGACATTTAACACTTTTCCGACGGGATAACCACGCAATTGTACGGGCGCACCTTCCGTCAAACCACGCACCGAACCGTTGAAATACATGACGTAACGCAGAGTATTCGTGTAAGTGATTTCGGTTGATTTATCATAAGTATCGAAGAGTTGATATTGTGTATTTTCGGGTTGAATCGAATCAATGCCATCTTCGGGAGCTGCACGAAATGCAATGCCGCCACTTAATAACGAAATCAGTGAACCTGTGCGAACTTTGAAGCCGTCCGCACCGGCAGATAAATCAACGCCACTATCAATCCAAAATCGTGTATTTTTGCGAATGAACTGATCGTAAGGTTTGTTGATGAAAATGGTTAATCGAATCGCATCTGCCGCCGCTGAAAGTTCGTGCGTCAAGACTTGTCCGACGGTAATGCCATGAAAACTAATCGGTGTCCCTGTTCGCAGTGAGCCAAGATTGTTCGTTTCTAAAATAAATTCTTTGCCTTCTGCATTGGCTTTTAATGGCGGTGGACTATTTAAGCCAATAAAGTCGTGTTTATACTCGCCAGAACTGGGTTTAATTTCAATGTACGCGCCAGAGAGTAACGTGCCTAATCCTGAAATGCCACCTAAACCAACTTGTGGACGAACCACCCAAAATAGTGTGTTAGCTTTTAAATATTTGCTTGAATTTGTGTTCATTTGCGCCGTGACTGCGATGGTTTTTAAGTCGTTGTTGATGTTTATCGCGGTGACTTTGCCAATTTCCACGTCTAAATACTTAATTTTTGTTTTATCGACTTCTAAACCTTCAGCGGTAGGAAAACTAATCGTGATAACGTCACCTTTTTCGGAAAACGATTTATAAATCAGCCAGCCGCTAACTAAAATGGCAACCACAGGTAAAAACCAAATTAACGATAATTCAGATTTTTTATTTAGCACCATGTCACTCGATTCGTAGGTTTCATCGAAATCAGTCATTTTTCCATTCCCCATTGTCATTTTAAAAATTATCGTATTTTAAACGGTTGAGAGTAAATTATTTTAAAAATAGAACGCCAACATCTATCGAGTGGCTCATTTCACTACTTCAACCTTTTAAAAATGATTTTTTTCACATTCAATTAAAAATTAACCAATATATTCTAAATTAATTTTGTTATAAAAAATTTAGCAAAATTTAATTAATTTTTCAATTTTAATATTGTATTTTTATTGTTATTGTTATTAACTACTAAATACTAATGGGGTTGGGGTTGGGGTT
>CAIRCR010000531.1 GCA_903877065.1 uncultured Pseudomonadota bacterium | reverse complement strand
GAAGATATTTTAGATGCCACGATTGCGTCACGGCGCGTTTCACCGAATGTCAGTTATTTTGCTTTCACCGCTACGCCAAAAGCCAAAACACTCGAATTATTCGGTAGATTACCCAATCCGAATGAACCCGCATCGAAAACGAATTTGCCCGCCGCGTTTCATGTCTACAGTATGCGCCAAGCCATCGAAGAAGGTTTTATTCTCGATGTGCTGAAAAATTACACCAATTACAAAGTCGCTTACAACTTGGCGTTAAAAGTTCAAGAAGCCGACCAAGAAGTCGAAAGCAAACGCGCAAAAGTGAAACTCAATCAATGGGTTCGTCTTCACGATTACAACATTTCGCAAAAAGTCCAAATCATCGTCGAACATTTCAAAGATAACGTGATGGGCTTACTCGGCGGACAAGCCAAAGCGATGGTTGTCACCAGTTCCCGCAAAGAAGCGGTGCGTTACAAACACGGCTTTGATAAATACATCATCGAAAAAGGCTATCAAAACATTCATGCGATGGTGGCATTTTCAGGTGAAGTCGAATTTACCGACAAAGACCCCAACTCCGAAGGCTTGATTGGCGAAAAGTTCACCGAAAGCAACATGAATCCGAATTTAAAAGGACGTGATATGCGTAAAGCCTTCGATTCGGACGATTACCAAGTGATGATTGTGGCGAATAAATTTCAAACGGGATTCGACCAGCCCAAACTTTGCGCGATGTACGTTGATAAAAAACTCGGCGGTGTGGAATGCGTGCAAACCTTGTCGCGCTTGAATCGTACCTATTTAAGCAAAGAAACGACGTTCGTTTTAGATTTTTTCAACGACCCGCAAGACATACTCGAATCGTTTCAACCGTATTATCAAACAGCCGAACTCGCCGACGTATCCGACCCGAATTTGATTTTTGATTTGGCTGAAAAATTACGGGCGGCTGGAATTTTCACATGGCTTGAAGTGGAGCAATTTTGCGCGGCGTTTTTTGTCAAAAGCAAAAGCAATGCGGCAATCGCCAACATTTGCAAACCTGCGGTGGAGCGTTGGCAAAAGCGTTATCAATCGGCTGTTGAAGCGTTTAAACAAGCCAAAGATATGTTTGAACTTACAAAAAAAACGACTGATGCCGTGTTAATTACCAACGCTGAAAATAGTTTTAAAGACTGCAAAAAAGAAAAAGACAAACTCGAAATTTTCAAAAAGGATTTAGGCACGTTTGTTCGCTTTTATGAATTTATGTCACAAATCGTTGATTACGACGACAAGGATTTAGAAAAACTCAGTTTATTTGCTCGTCATTTGCGCCCGATGTTGCGCGAAACCTTTTTGGAAGAAGATGACATTGATTTAAGCGATGTTGCGCTCAGTCATTACCGTGTGTCGATTATTCGCCAGCAGGATTTGAAACTGCAAATAGACGCACCACAGCTGCTTGAACCCGCAAATGATTTAGGCTCGGCAACGGCAAAAAATATCGAAGAAGCCTTTTTGTCACAGATTATTGCCCGTTTGAATGAGTTGTTTATTACCGACCATTTAACCGATAAAGACATGGTGAATTACGCTTACACGATTCGAGATAAAATCAGCGAAAACATACTGGTAATGAAACAAATCGCAGAAAATACGCCAGAACAAGCAATGCTCGGTGATTTCCCGAAAGCCATTGATGATGCGATTATGGAAAGTGGTGAAGCACATCAAAACCAAATGATGCAGTTGCTATCTGACCCCGTAAAATCGGCGGGTTTTGCGAAGGTGGTGTTTGATTTGTTGACCCGCTCGGCTTGAAAACTCGGCAATGATTAGCACAATTAAATTAAACGACCTCGTTATTGAAGTCACACGCAAGAAAATCAAAAGCATTCGTTTGAAGATTTATCCG
>CAIRCR010000530.1 GCA_903877065.1 uncultured Pseudomonadota bacterium | reverse complement strand
TTTATTTTCACTTCTACCGTTAATTCGTCGCCATCAATTTGTGTAATTTTTGCCATTGGATTTGGATTTACTGTTTTTTGGCAGATTTTCTCATAACTCCCACATTAAATGGAATCAGCACCCCTATTGTCCAAGTTAGTCCAGTAAAATATACTAGAATCCAGCATCAAAAGTACGGTAGAAAGTACGGTAGGATTTTTGGAGGGAAATATGGGGCGAACATTAAATAAATTGACAACAAGAAAAATAGTAAATCTCAAAAAAGCAGGTTACTACGGAGACGGAGGTAATTTGTTCTTGCAAACGTCAAACACGTTGTCAAAAAGTTGGATTTTTAGATACGTTAAAGATGGGAGAAAATATGAATTAGGATTAGGTTCACTTGATAACGTATCACTCGCTGATGCACGCGAAAAAGCCAGTGAATATAGAAAATTATTAGCAGACGGCAATAATCCATTTACGGTGAAACGTAGTCAACAACTTGCTGCAAAGTTAGCCGAAGCAAAAATGCTGACATTTGAGGAATGCGGAAACGCTTATATCGAAACCCACAAACATGGTTGGAAAAATCCAAAACATATTCAACAATGGCAAAATTCTTTATCCAGTTATGTCTATCCTATTATTGGTAAATTAGCGGTTGCTGATATTGATACTACTTTAGTAACAAAGTGCCTCGAACCAATATGGATTGCTAAAAATGAAACCGCCAGTCGTATAAGAGGTCGAATTGAATCTATCTTGGGCTGGGCAACTGTTCGACAATATCGCACTGGTGATAACCCTGCTCGATGGCGCGGTCATTTGGATAATTTATTGTCTGCACCATCAAAAATACAAAATGAAAATCATCATTCAGCATTACCTTATGCACAAATAGCCTCATTCATTGCAAATTTAAGATTTCAAAAAAATGTAGGCACAGCTTGTCTTGAATTCACAATTTTAACGGTTGCTAGAACTAATGAAGCTATTGGAGCAACATGGGATGAAATTGATTTAGACAATAAAATTTGGATTATTCCTGCTGCACGAATGAAAATTAAAAAAGAACATCGTGTGCCATTAAGTGAGCCTGTTTTAGCTATTTTGCAAAAAATGCAATCTCTTCGGCATAACGATTATATTTTTGCGAACGCTACAAAAGGTTTAAGTAGTATGGCAATGCTTCAAGTATTAAAGCGTATGGGACAAACAGACATCACGGTACATGGCTTTCGTTCAACATTCAGAGATTGGGCGGCGGAATGCACTGATTATCCAAACGAAGTTGTTGAAATGGCATTAGCGCACACAATTAAAAATGCTGCTGAAGCCGCTTATAGACGTGGCGATTTACTTGAAAAGCGTCGTAATCTTATGGAGGATTGGGCGCAATTTTGCAAAATAGAAAAATCAATCGCAATAACTGCCTAAAAATTAAAACTTTCATTGATGCTAAATGACTGATGTTTTGATTATGAATAAGGCGGCTATAGTTACAATGATAAACTATCGCCAATACTTTCAAATTTAATCAAAACCAAACCATGAGCCAAAACACCAACAACCTAGCCGCCTTCATTTGGTCACTTGCCGATTTATTGCGTGGTGATTT
>CAIRCR010000529.1 GCA_903877065.1 uncultured Pseudomonadota bacterium | reverse complement strand
TGGTGATGTTGGTTGACCATTCATTGCGTAAAAACGGACGTGTGTTGGTGTCCGACATCCACCAAATGTTTGTGAAATCAAAACCTGTGAAATTGGATTGGGTCATCATTTCGGTGGTGGTTAAGCCTGTACCGCCTGCGCTTGTTGAACGCCCTGATGTGGCGATGTCCCAGAAACTGTTCGTTATCGTTCCAACGTTATAACCAACCAGTCCTCCTCCCACACCAGCAGGTAACGCGCCTGTACTGTAGCTGTTTGTTATGGAGCTTCCATCAAGATTTTGTCCAACCAATCCACCGATGTAATCAGTTGTTGCGGTACTTGCCGCCAGGCTACCTGTGTTGTAACTATTGCTAATACTAGCATTATATTTTGAATGTCCAACTAAACCACCCACAAATTGTGTACCCGTGACTGTGCCAGAATTATAGCTATTTGAAATTGATGAGCCATTTTCAATATCGGCAACCAGTCCACCCGTAACGATCCCCAGACCTTGTACTGAACCCGTGTTATAAGTGTTGTAAAAAGAAGTTGCGTCATTACGACCTGCGAGTGAGCCGACATATTCACGACCTGTAACGCTTCCCGCTAAAAGCCCAACGTTTTGTATGCTTGCGCCACTCAAATAACCGAATAAACCAATCTGATTCGTTGATGGGCGGTTAATCGTTAAATTGCTAATAGTGTGACCTAAGCCATCGAATTTGCCTGTAAATCGAGTTGCATTTGTGTTGTCTGAATTGCTACCAATCGGCAAAAATCCTTTAAAAGCTCCCGAACCTGTTACATTCCATCCAGAAGTCGCCGCCGCATCAATGTTGCCACCTAGCACAAAATTTCCTGATAAAGCGTTTTTCATGCCTTGCAAGGTTGTTGATGTTAAATCATCAGCCACTCCTAAATTGGTGATCACGGTGTAATAAACTGACGTGCCATCTGAGCCTAATTTCGTACCAAAATTTTCCCCTGCTGGTAAATTAACAGGCGCGTAAACGTTATAAGTTGCCGTATTTCCCGATGAAATCGCACCTTGACCATATGCAAGTGCGAGTTTTGAAGATGAGCCTGAGCCTGTAATGCTGGCATTGATGTTGATATTGCGATAAGCAGAAAGTGTGAGCGTATTATTTGCCGACCAAGAAACAGGCGAATTAACGAAAATATCACCGTTTGAACCGCTGGCACCCGAAGAACTTGCAACAGTCACCGCGCTATTTGATACTAAATTGTTTGAAAGCGTTGTAGGGGTAATATCTCCGCCTGATTCGGCAATCGTAAAATCCACAGGATCAAGCAACCACGTTCCCGCCTTACCTTTTGGAGCTTGAGTTGAAATTTTGGTTGTATCGGCAATGTTTAATTTTTTACCTGACGTTTCAACAAACCCACCGCTGCCCGATTTCGCGCCACCTTTGGCAGAAATGTTGGCGGCAACTTTCGTGTTTTCATCTGACCAAACGATGACTTTGCCCGCGTTGCCTTCTGTTTTTGCATCAGCGTTGATTTCGACATTTTCAGCAATGGTCGTTGTTTTTGCGTTTTGAACAGCGGTATTTTTACCTTGATAATCGCCGCCGATTAAAATATCACCGCCGCCTGTTTCGCCAACCGCTTCAATTTTGGAATTGTCCAAAACCGCGACGTTTTGCCCCGTGATTTCA
>CAIRCR010000528.1 GCA_903877065.1 uncultured Pseudomonadota bacterium | reverse complement strand
TTAAAGGCTTCTAAACTCATTTCTAATCTGCATAGTTCTACCACCCAACTTTTTTATCCATTTTATCTGTCTCTGCAAAATTTCATGTTATCGGCAGCGGCTTAACTTAATGGCATTGCCGCTCAATGTGGGTTATGTCGGAACTTTATGTTGGATTGAAGGAATACTTCATTTTTTACAACGGTGAACGCTTTCATCAATCGCTGAAATACAAAACACCTGATGAAGTTTATTTAAGTGAAACAGGTGGCGGTGCAAAAATTGTCAATCATTTCG
This sequence comes from uncultured Pseudomonadota bacterium, assembly GCA_903877065.1. Lineage (GTDB taxonomy): Bacteria > Pseudomonadota > Gammaproteobacteria > Methylococcales > Methylomonadaceae > UBA10906. Next base: position 6,629 of record CAIRCR010000528.1, on the reverse strand, counting down.
GCGAAAAAAAGAATTCTTCAACTGAAGAAATTATGCGGAAGTAAATCCGCTGTTACAACACAAGCAACACCATCTTAAATTCAGCTAAAAATTGTCTAGCCAATGGGGTTCACTATAAAGTTTTTAGCCGCACTTGCTTTCGCCGCAATTTAAACAGGTCATACAGCCGTCCATAATAATTGTGGCTTTGACGTTGCATTTGAGGCATAAAATCGATTGTTCTGGAAAGCCTTCAACAGATTCTGGTGTTTGCGTTTTCAGGGCAAATTCTTTGCGTTTCATATCCAAAAAGGTTTTTTGATGATGCTCTATTTCATGCCCTTTGATAATGCCCATGCGTTTTAAATGTGATTCGATGGCGTAGCCAATTTCTGCAACAAGTGATGGCATATAAACCCCACCTTTTTTGAAATAACCGCCTTTAGGATCGAAAACACCTTTCAATTCATCAACTAAAAAACACGCCTCGCCACCTTTGCGCCACACTGCCGAAATAAGACGTGTCAACGCTAACACCCACTGAAAATGCTCCATATTTTTTGAATTGATGAAAATTTCATAAGGGTGACGTTCTTCATATTCGGTTCCTGCATTTAAAACCATATCGTTGATGGTGATATAAAGTGCGTGTTCGGATTGGGGTGTTTTTATTTTGTAAGTCGTACCAAATAAAACTTCGGGACGTTTCAATGTTTCGTGCATGGCTTCTAAATCTTGAACTTGTTCAAGCATTTGAATATTTTGAGTTTCGATTTTTACATCTTGCTCTTCTTTGGTGACTACTTTATAGCCAACAATTTTTTGTTTAATTTCATGTATCATTTTAATTGTTTTCTCTCTGTTTTTAATGCGTCTAATTGTTGCTGTAATAATGTTTGAATGCCGTTTTTCGCCAATTCAAGCATCGTGTCAAGTTCGTCTTTACGAAACGCATGACCTTCTGCTGTGCCTTGAATTTCAATGAAAGCACCTGCGTCATTCATGACGATATTCATGTCAGTTTCAGCGTTGCTGTCTTCGCTATAATCTAAATCCAGCACTGCTATGCCGTTCACAATCCCGACAGAAACCGCGGCAATTTGTCCGTGAATGGGGTTAAATTTAATTTGTTTGCGTGCCAACATTGTTTGCACTGCAAGACATAATGCGACATAACCGCCTGTAATTGCCGCCGTGCGCGTGCCGCCATCGGCTTGCAGTACATCACAATCAATTGTAATGGTTTGTTCACCTAACGCTTTCATATCCATCACAGCGCGTAATGAACGCCCGATTAAACGTTGAATTTCTAGCGTACGTCCCCCCTGTTTTCCTTGAGCGGCTTCACGTGCCATTCGGTTGTGTGTTGAACGGGGCAACATACCATATTCTGCCGTGACCCAACCTTCACCTTTTCCTTTCAAAAAACGCGGCACACTTTTATCAACACTCGCATTACACAACACTTTTGTGTCACCAAATTCGATTAACACCGACCCTTCCGCGTGTTTTGTGTAACCACAGGTCAGTTTAATTTCTCTTAATTGTGCCGCATCTCGTCCATTCAGTCTCATTGATTCTCTTACCTTTGTGTTGTTTTTTCGATATTGCTTCGCTATTTTTTAAAAATTTCATACTTAATTTTATTCCCATTTTTCAAAATGTTAATTGATGTTTGATACCTTATAATTCCTGTTAGCGTTAGTTAAAAACTGTGTGCCGCAGATGGGAAATTGCCTTTTTTGACAGCGTAAACGTAATTTTTTAACGCCGTTTCAATCGAATTTGCATCGCGGAGAAAATTTTTAGAAAAACGCGGACGTTTTCCCGTACTAATGCCCAATATATCGTAGACCACCAAAACTTGTCCGTCACACGCGCCACCTGCTCCGATACCAATTACGGGAATACTTAATTGCTTGGTAATTTGCCTAGCTAAATCAGCTGGGATACATTCTAAAATCAGCATTGTTGCGCCAGCGTTTTGAATTGCTAAGGCATCATTGAGCAATTGCTCTGCGATTTCGACAGTTTTACCTTGCACTTTATAACCGCCGAGTTGATGAATATATTGCGGTAACAAGCCTAAATGCCCACAAACTGCAACACCTTGAGAAACCAAAAAATTTATGATTTCAAGTTTCGCACCTTCTAATTTGACCATTTTTGCCCCACCGTTTTGAATTAACGCTGCGGCGTTTTGAGCCGCCAATTCAACTGTGGCGCAAGTCATAAATGGTAAATCAGCAATCACAAAGGCGTTTTTACAAGCGCGTGTCACGTTGCGAGTGTGATAAATCATGTCCTCAATTTTCACGGGCAAAGTTGTCGCATGACCTTGAATAACCATTCCCAACGAATCACCGACCAAAATTACTTCAATTTTCGCGGCATCAATCAACGCGCTAAAACTGGCATCGTAAGCAGTCAAACACGCTATTTTTTCGCCGCGCTGTTTCATTGCTAACAAATCCAGATGCGTTAGCGGCTGTGAATTTGACATTAAATAACTATGCGCCATCGGATATGCGCTCCAAACCGTTTAACGGGCAACTCGCTACCAATTCTGAAAGATGACCGTGAGTTGGAATAATCAAATCAGGCGCAATTTCAGCGAGCGGATACAACACAAAAGCACGTTCTGCCACGCCGTAATGCGGTACGACTAAATCAGGTAAGTTAAAAATTTGGTCACCGAATAACAAAATATCGATATCCAAAGTGCGTGCGCCCCAGCGTTCTTGACGAATGCGCCCGTGTTCATTTTCAACGTTTTGCATCGACGCTAATAATTCAAGTGCCGATAAATTAGTTTTAATTGCCATTACTGCATTGACGTAATCGGGTTGATTTTGTGAACCCATAGGCGGACTACGATATAAACTCGAAAATGCAATTTCTTCGATGCCATGAATGGCAAAAATTGTCACACGAGCAGCGTGGAGTTGTTGAGTGGGTGTAGCTAAATTACTGCCTAAACCTAAATAAGCGATGGTTTCGATATTCATTAAAATTCCGAACTTGACGGAGCTGGTACCTTTTTTTTGCGATAAATACGTTTTTTCTTAGGTTTATCGGATTTCGGTTGCTGTTTAGGTTGCGTCATTTTACGTTGATCCGCTTCATTGGCGACTTGATAAGCTGTCCACCATTCTGCAACTTCTAACGATGCGCTGCCCGTTTGAGCGCGTAATAACAAAAAATCGTAAGCCGCACGAAAACGAGGATGGCTCATTAAACGATGTGGTTTCATGCCCGCACGCACATCAAATTTAGGTTGTAGATTCCATACTTCTCGAATCTCTAAAGCTAAATGACGTGGCAAAGACACTCTCCGAATTTGTTGCGTTAACACTTCGCTAGCGGCTTCGTAATAGGCAGTCGATTCAAGCGTTCCTTTGGTTATTTTTTCTTTGGCGCGGAGTTGCATCGGCTCCCATAACAACACCGCAAATAAGAAATACGACGTAACGGGTTTACCTTCGGCAATGCGTAAATCAGAATTTTTTAGCGCGTTAATGACCATCATTTTTGGAAAATGTGATGCTTCGTGCGATAAACTTTTTTCGACGACTGGAAATAAAACACCAAATAATCCGTATTGGCGCAACATTTCAAACGTCTGCACACCGTAACCCGATAAAAATAATTTGGTTACTTCATCATGCAATCGTGCTGCTGGAATGCTGGCGAGTAAATGCGCGTTGAGTGGAATGGCTTGTTCACAGTCGTGATGCAGTTTAAACGCTAATTTCACAGCAAAACGGATTGCGCGTAGCATTCTCACAGGATCTTCTCTAAAACGTTCATTTGAGTCACCGATTAAACGAATTAAACCTGCTTGATGATCCGCCATGCCGCCGACAAAATCGACTATGGAAAAGTCCGTAATATTGTAATACAGCGCGTTAATTGTGAAATCACGTCGCCACACGTCTTCTTCAATCGAGCCATAAATGTTGTCGTGTAAAATACGTCCTTCTTTTGTTAATCGTGGCACTTCTTTTTTGTCGTCACTGATTGCTTTGCGAAACGTGGCAACTTCTACAAATTCACGTCCGTAAAAAACGTGTGCTAACCGAAAGCGTTTGCCAATTAAACGACAGTTAGAAAAAATATCGGCAATTTCGTCGGGTTCCGCATTCGTAACGACATCAAAATCTTTGGGTTCGCGTCCGAGTAATAAGTCACGCACACATCCGCCAACTAAATAAGCATCGAAACCTTCTTTACGCAAGCGATACAAGACTTTCAAAGCATGATCACTGACCTGTTTGCGTGAAACACAGTGGTCTGGACGTGAAATTATCGTCGCGCCTTCGGGGATTTTGTTAATAATTTCATTTGATTTGATTGGATCCCTCTTGCTCTTTTCTGCCAATTTTGGTGGCAAGTCTTCCAATACTAAAAAATTTTTAAAAAAGTTTAAAATGGTATTCACACTCGATGGGTTTTATTCACATTACGCTTGATATCATGGCAATTCATGCACACTTAATCAACACTTCTTTTCTTTTACATTGACCTTTTGAATAGAGTAAAATCATCACTGTTTTTTATTCTCTGCATACGCAACAAAGTATGCACGTTCAAACTCGGAGGCGTTATGTTTAAAAATGTTATCAATAGCTTAATTGACCAGCCTATTTTAACCAGTCTTTTTGTGACTGATTTTCTTGTATTGTTATTTCATCGTCCACCTTTCTTTTTTTCCTTGTTAATGTTTGGTGCTTTATTAGGAATGACTATGTATTTTGGGCAAAAGTTATCGTTATTCAAAATTTAATTTCAATGTTGTGGTTCATGACTTACGGCGTATTTTGATTTAAATCCATGTTATTCACATCGAGTTTAATACGTCGTTTTGCGGCTATTGTTTACGATCTATTATTGCTGGCAAGTATTCTGTTTGTGGCGACCGCCTTAGTTTTACCCTTTAACGCAGGTCAGGCGTTTGAAGCACAGATTTTTTACTTGCTTTACTTGTTAATAATTAGTTTTATTTTTTATGGCTGGTTTTGGACGCATGGCGGACAAACCTTAGGATTAAGAGCGTGGAAACTTCAAGTATTAACGTTTGACAGCCAATCTATTAGCTGGCTACAAGCATTTTGGCGTTTTAGCGTTGCAATCATTTCATGGAGTTTTTTTGGATTAGGTTTTTTTTGGTCGTTAATAGATAAAAACAACTTTTGCTGGCATGACGCATTTTCCAAAACAGCAATTTTTTATAATCCAAACAAATAACCTTTAATCATCAACGGATAAAATTAAGTTATGGCATCTTGGACGAGCAATCTTTTTTCTAATAAAAAAGAAGATACAGAAAAACTTGCAGACGAAACTTCTGCACCAATCAAAAAAGTAGTTGCACAGTCTGTCAGTAAAAACACAAAGCCAATAGCAGTTAGTTACGAAAAACAACCGTTGGCAATACTCAAAAAATTAGCCCCCATTCGTGATTTGAATGATGACGATATCGCACAGATTGAACAAAGTGTTTTAAGTTACTCGGAAAGTTCTATTGTTTTTACTTTAGGCGAGAAAAGTGATCATGTTTATTATTTGCTCAAAGGTGTTATCGAACTAGAGTCCGATGGTGGTGCGACCTACTTTGTTAACGATGATTCTGCGTTAGCACATTTACCGCTTAATAGTGGCAAAATTTGTGGCGCGACGGCAATCACAAAATCGCCCTGCATCATTTTGTCCATTACAACTACGGTAATACAGTGGTGGGTGAATAAAAGCAAAGCACAGAAAGGTGATAATTTAGAAATTATTGATATTGAGTTACCAAAACAAATTCCAAACAATCAATTCTTTAACAGTTTTGCACAGGCTTATCGAGAAAATAAACTCAGCTTACCCTCTTTGCCACAGGTTGCGATGAAGCTACGCAAAGCAATGGAAAAAGACAATATTGGCGTTAAAGATGTTATTAAAATTGTGGAAGTCGATGCGCCGAGTGTTGCTAAACTGAGTGCTTGTGCAATTTGAGCAAGTGAAATTAGTTATATTGGTTTGGATGCAACTCCCTATTTAAGGAATTGAGAGCGGAAAAAGATCATTCAAATTCAAGTTGTATGATTATTGCCGAATTTCCTCAAAAAAACATGTTCCATCTTAAAATATATTTAAATCACTCTTACTAAAAAGAAGAAAACGGTCTTCACAGATTGTACACGTTGAGTAATCTGTGCAAGTTTTACAATTACTCTGGCATGCTACACATGCATTGAGTTTCGCGTCCTTGTAATAACCATCTACACAACTGTCGCAACCGTATGCATTTTTGCAGGTGCAATGATATTAGCATTCAGCACAGATATAATTGTTCCAGTATTCATCTAAGTATTAGCATTTATTCAGGCTTCTCGATGAAAGTATTGCCAGAGAAGCAAGTAGGAGCAAGCATAAATAGTTAAGTTTCATAATAAAATAATTTATATCTTAAAAACAAGTTAAGTTATTTATATTAAGCATAATCTCAGGAAATATATTTTGTATTTTCAAACTAATATAAAACAACTCACATTGTTATATCAATTTTTAAGGACTTCAAATTAGAGAAAAAAAAAATAGTATTAAGAAGTAAAATGAAAAATAGATTAATATTTTATTTGAACTAATTTTTAAAAAAATCTTCT
>CAIRCR010000527.1 GCA_903877065.1 uncultured Pseudomonadota bacterium | reverse complement strand
CTGTACGTCAGCGCGTTTCAAGGCTTGTGCGTTCTTCGTTGTCTTTTTCAAAAAAATTTGAAAATCATGTTGCCGCTATCAAATACTTCCTTTTCCACTACAACTTATCCAAAGCAGCATTACTTGTGTAGCACTACCCTTTCGAGACGTTACAAATTTAACAAATAGTGGTTTTAATCAAGCGTTGTAAAATGGCAGCCTTTATACTTGACCTAATCAAACAAAAATATCGGAGAACTGATTTAAATGTCAGAAGAACAACGCCGCCAACTGCAACAACAACTTTGGAACATCGCTAACAACCTGCGCGGCAAAATGAACGCGGATGAATTTCGTGATTACATTTTAGGTTTCATTTTCTACAAATACCTGTCCGAAAAAATACAACGCTTTGCCGATGAACAGCTCGAATCAGACGGCGTGAAGTTTGTCGATTTAAACGAAAATGACGATGAAGGCTCTGCAATTATTGAAGCCGTCAAAGAGGAAGCCCTTGACCAACTCGGTTATTTTCTTAAACCGTCGGAGCTATTTCACGCTGTTGCCGCTAAAGGCAATCATCAAGCCGAAGGCGAGCAGTTCATCATAGGCGATTTAACCCGTATCTTTAAGAACATTGAACAAAGTACACAAGGTACAGCCAGTGCAGACGAGTTCATTGGTTTGTTTGACGAATTGGATTTAACGTCATCGAAACTCGGCAACACTGAAAAAGCCAAAAACGAGTTAGTCACCAAAATTATGATTAACCTCGACAAAATAGATTTCGATTTGCAGAACGTGAACGCCGATGTTTTGGGCGATGCTTACGAGTATTTAATCGGCGAATTTGCCAGCGGTGCAGGTAAAAAAGCAGGTGAATTTTATACACCGCAACCCGTGTCGGCGTTATTGGCGAAGTTGGTAACGTGTCAAAATGGCAAAATCAAAAATGTTTATGACCCAACCTGCGGCAGCGGTTCGTTGTTATTGCGCGTAAAACGTGAAGCAGCGCATGATTACAGCCTAAAAATTTACGGGCAAGAACTCAACCGCACCACGTTCAACTTGGCTCGAATGAATATGATTTTGCACGGCGTACATTATGCCGATTTTGATATTCGCCAAGAAGACACGCTCGAACACCCGCAACATCGGGAATTACGGTTTGATGCGATTGTGGCGAATCCACCCTTTTCAGCGCATTGGAACGCGAATCCGCTTTTTATGAGCGACGACCGTTTTAGTGCTTATGGCAAACTTGCACCTGCGACCAAAGCAGATATGGCTTTTGTACAGCACATGGTTTCGCAACTCGCTGACGATGGTGTGATGGCTTGTGTGTTGCCGCATGGCGTTTTATTTCGTGGCGCGGCAGAAGGACACATTCGCCAATATCTCATCGAAAATCTGAATTATCTCGATGCCGTGATTGGTTTGCCTGCCAACATTTTCTATGGCACGAGCATTCCAACCTGTGTATTGGTGTTCAAGAAATGCCGCAAAAATCCTGATGATGTTTTGTTCATTGATGCCAGCGCACATTTTGAGAAAGTAAAAACGCAAAACAAACTCTTGCCTGAGCATATTCAAGCGATTATTGATGCCTATTTGAATCGCTCAAATGTTGAGAAATATAGCCACGTTGCGACTTTGGACGATATTAAAGCCAACGATT
>CAIRCR010000526.1 GCA_903877065.1 uncultured Pseudomonadota bacterium | reverse complement strand
TGATGATATTCGAGCGTTGACACGATATATTTGCTTCGATAATTGGCGACAGATGCTGGAATTTATGCTCAAGGGTCTTGAAATTCCTATCCCTGAAGCTGTTTGATTTCATAATGAGAATTGCTGCATAAATCCACATAGTTGAAATACCTCCCGTAGTAACCATGTACCTTGCACTATTATTATCTGTACTGCGATAATGTAGTCATTGAAAATATGTGAGAATTGTGGGTAAAAAGTTATGTTTGATGTTGGATTTTCAGAATTGGTCATGGTTGGCTTGGTTAGTTTACTTGTCATTGGTCCAGAGCGTTTGCCAAAAGTGGCGAGAATGACAGGCTTTTGGATTGGTAAAATACAACAAATGATTGCCAACGTAAAAATTGAAATCAGTCAAGAATTGCACGCTGAAGAAATTCGACAATTATTGAAAGAAAATGAAAGTATGGCGTATTTAAATAATAAAAAAACTCAACAAGTCAATTCACAATTAGATTCGCTTTCAGGCGACGTTTTACAAACACAAACAAAGCAAAATAATGAATAAAACATATACTGCAGATTTGCCGTTTATTACTCATTTAATCGAATTTCGTAATCGACTTTTACGAATGGTGTTGTGCGTGGTGTTTGTTGCTTTGCCTTTGTCGATGTATGCGAACGATATTTACGGTTTATTAGCTCAACCGTTGATGGTTCATTTACCTCAAAACAGCACCATGATTGCCACGAATGTCACGTCACCTTTCATGACACCGTTTAAATTGTCTTTTGTGACAGCTGTTTTTATTTCCGTACCGTTTATTTTGTATCAATTTTGGGGGTTTCTTGCACCTGCACTTTATGCAAATGAACAACGCACTATTTTTCCGTTATTAGTTGCGAGTACGATTTTATTTTATTGTGGTGTTGGATTTGCCTATTTTGTCGTTGCTCCGTTGATATTGAGTTTTTTAACTGCCTCCGCTCCAACAGGTGTCACTGTGATGACCGATATCGAGGCGTATCTTGATTTCGTGCTTGCATTATTTTTCGCATTTGGTGTATGTTTTGAAGTACCTATTTTTACAATTGTTGCCGTGTGGTCTGGTTTTACTACGGTTGAAAGTTTAGTCGAAAAACGTCCTTATGTGATTGTTGGGGCTTTTGTAATTGGTATGTTTTTAACGCCTCCAGATGTGTTATCACAAACGTTATTAGCTGTGCCGATTTGGTTGTTGTTTGAAATTGGCTTAGTTTTCGCTCGAATAAAAATGCGTCCAGTGAAAACACAAGACGTTGCGACTACTACAACAAAAATTAAAAAGCGTCGTGTGAAACCTAAAGGGCACCTTTAAAAATAGATTTAGGGGGAGTTAGCGTTAGTGCTCACATTGAGCGGGTCTCAAGAATGGCAATGCCATTAAGTCAAAAACCTCCAGCATAGCTGGAGGCTTGAAAAACATGAACCGCTCAAAGCGGGTTAAAAATGAGAGCCACCAAAAAGGTGGCAATTAAAAC
>CAIRCR010000525.1 GCA_903877065.1 uncultured Pseudomonadota bacterium | reverse complement strand
TTGGAGCTAGTGAGGGGATTCGAACTCCTGACCGGCTGATTACAAATCAGCTGCTCTACCAACTGAGCTACACCAGCAATGTGTGTTAAATTATACACACAAAAAAAATTAAGCCAACTTTTAAACATGAATTCAGTATTCTTTCTGCATATTTCGAGCCAAAAGCAACAACTCGAAGTAGTCATAAATTCAAAAATTACAAAAAGTTATCCAATCTCAACAGCTATAAATGGTATGGGCGAGGTCAAAGACAGTGAACGCACTCCCTGCGGCTGGCATCGTGTTAGAGCCAAAATAGGTAACACACAACCCTTGAATAGCGTTTTCGTTGGACGAAGACCAACAGGCGAAATTTATAACACTGATTTCGCTATGAGTAACCCTAACAGAGATTGGATTTTGACACGCATTTTGTGGCTTGACGGGTTGGAATCGGGGAAAAATCGCTACGGAAACGTTCACACCGCTTCACGCTACATTTACATTCATGGCTGCCCCGATGAATTGATAACTGGGCAACCAGAATCTCATGGCTGTATCCGTATGAAAAATGCCGATATTTTGGATTTATTCAATCTCGTTCCCGTTAACACCAAAGTATTTATTGAGTAGCGAAAAATTATTAAAACAAAGTTTTTCAATACATTTAAAACATGGAGATTATTTTTAGTTCAACAGTTCGTCTAATTTTCCCGCTTTATTTAGTGCATTCAAATCGTCAAATCCACCAACGTGAAAATCACCGATATAAATTTGTGGGACAGTTCGGCGTTTCGTTTTTTGCATCATTTCTTCACGCTGCCCTTCCCTTTCATCGATGTTAATTTCCGTATAAATCGCTTTTTTATTGTCGAGCAATCGCTTTGCCATAACGCAATAACCACAACGGTTTGCAGTGTAAATCAAAATGTTTTTCATGTCGGTGAAGTCTTTTTCCAAGTTTCAAATAGTTGGATTCAAATTTAACATACAATCAACATCCGTTTAAACAATTCTCAAGGAAAATTTATGTTACAAGTCGGCATAATAGGCTTAGGTGCGATGGGTCAAGGCATGGCAACTAATTTGGCAAAAGCAGGTGTTTTGACCGCCATTTACAATCGAACCACTGAAAAAGCGCAATTACTGGGACAAAAATTAGGCGTTTTTGTTGCAATTTCACCTGAAGAATTAGCATCTCAAGTAAACGTTATTTTTTTATGTGTTTCGCGTGATTGTGATGTTTTAGAAATCGTCCAAGCACTTACTAAAACCATTCAAGCAGGTAGTGTTGTCATTGATATGTCTACCGTCAGCAGCCATACGGCAAAACAAGCCGCAGCAATTTTAGCGAAAAAAAATGTGGATTTTCTTGACGCGCCCGTTTCTGGCGGTGTGGAAGGTGCAAATTCAGGGCAATTAGCCATGATGGTAGGTGGCGACGTTGCGGTTTTAGAAAAAGTTCGTCCCATTTTAGAAACGATGGCGACACGAATTGTGCATATTGGTCAAACGGGAACAGGTCAAGCCACAAAAGCTGTCAATCAAATTATGGCTGCGGGAATCAATCAAGCGGTCACGGAAGCGTTAGCTTTCGCACAAGCGCAAAATTTACCGATGAATAAAATTATTGAAGTGATTTCAGGTGGTGCGGCGGGAAATTGGTTTTTACAACATCGTGGCGTGACAATGACACAAGGCAATTATCAAGCAGGTTTCAAACTTGCATTGCATCATAAAGATTTAGTTATTTGTGAACAAATGGGCGAATCAGTCGATGTACCGTTGCCACTTAGTACACAAACACGCTTAGATTATGAGCAGTTAATGACCGACGGTTTTGGTGATTGTGATATTTCGGCGTTGTATCGATTAAAAGTGAAATAGCGTAACGCAACGCACCGCCTTTTAACCCTGCACAAAATGAATTAAACTTAACGGGTGAAGTCTGCTGTTAGTTGCCTGTTAATCGTTGGCTTTTTTATCTCGAATAGAACAATAAAAAAATCGCTTCAATGCCCTTTAGGAATATTTAAATCCCATGAACAAAGTAAAAATTAACGTCGCTTTAGTCCGATTGTTTCAATTTGTCGTTTTTGTCTTATTCACTTTTATGGTGATGGCTTATTCATTCGCGATGATACTTCTCCCGTTAGATGCCATTGTGATGCTGATTAAATTCTTATCACTGTTTGGCATTAGTCCAATTATCGGCGCGTTTGTTGCCATTCCAGTGGTTGGTTATTTAGGCATGATAGTTTATAAAACCCCTCTGTTATGCCAATTGATTATCGAAACTGGTACTGATTTAGTCAACACGGGTAAAGCGCGTATCGAAGCCTTTAACAAAATTATTGATACCGTTAAAGGTTAAGCAACCTCTTTTCAAAAAACCGCCCTGATTGTAAATGACGGGCGGTTTTTTATTTACACACACAATGGAATTTTTTATGAACACACACACAACTTTACTGAGAATTTTGGACAGCGTTCTTGTCGTTGTTGATATGCAAAGCAAATTATCAGCAGTCATGTCCGAAATTGATTCTGAAGCAATGCACGAGAATACGGTTAGTTTGCTTGAAGCAGCAAAAACTTTAGCCATTCCCGTTTTAGTCACGCAACAATATCCGCAAGGCTTAGGTGCAACAGAACCCCAAGTTTTTGAAGCGTTACCCGATACAGCTAAACTTTTTGAAAAAACATCTTTTTCGTGCATCGGCGCGGATGATTTTATGTCAGCGTTAAATTTAATGGATCGCAAACAAATCATTTTAGTTGGACAAGAAGCTCACGTTTGTATTTTGCAAACCGCATTAGATTTAATGGCGCAAGGCTATCAAGTTCACGTGGTTGAAGATGTAATTTGTTCACGAAAAGCAGAACATAAATTTTACGCACTGCAACGTCTGCAAGCACAAAACGTGATAATTACTAATTATGAATCTGTATTATTTGAATGGTTGCGGGACGCAAATCACACTGATTTCAAAGTCATTTCTGGTTTATTACGTTGAAAATTATGACGACATTGACGGATTTTTTAACGAAAACGAAAACAAGCAGTTCTGTCAATTTTGCAGACACAATGGCTGTGATTGCTGAAAATTACACTTATCAACCTAGCACTTTTCGTAATGGCGATATTGAAAATGCCGCTGGACAAAATGAAGGTTCATGCAAAATTTTCGCGTTTGCAAAATTACAGCAATTAACCGAATCAGAAACGTTGCAATTATTTGGTGATTATTATCGTGTTGATGTTTTAAAGCATTCCGACGGCACTGATCATCAAAATATTCGCCAATTTATAAAGCACGGCTGGGCAGGAAATTGCTGAATTGATGGATGATATGATCGTTCGCGACGGACAGGAAAATCGCGGTCGTGTGGTTGACAAC
>CAIRCR010000524.1 GCA_903877065.1 uncultured Pseudomonadota bacterium | reverse complement strand
GGGTTTAACCCTTTGGTGACGGCATGGCTAATGACGGCCTGACGTTTTTCTTTGAGCAACGCAATGAGCCGCTGTTGTTTGTCAATGAGCGTATCGATTTTGGCGGTTTCGTGGTCTAGGAATTTTAAAACTTGTTCAAGTTCATTTGCATTAGGCAACGCAATGCGAATTGCTCCAATTGTTTCTGTGTTTAAGTTTAATTGTGTCCCCAACTTACCTAAACCACCATAACAAAGCCCAGCTTCAAAAATTCGGTATAAAAATATTGGTGGTATTTTCAATGTTGGAAAATAAACAAATCCATCATGAATACAAGCTTTAATTGCTGAAATACAAGGTTTACCAACCGTTCCAGCAATACTTATGAATAATTCACCCGAATGAATTTTAACGCTCAAAGAATTCCCTAATGCGGAAAGTCGCTGTGTTGTTTCTCTTAAAATACCATCAGATGATGAAACATCAGCAATTCTTACCCAAGCGTATTCACCCTCATCGTCAAAATATTTTGCATCATCAATAGGGCGAGGTGAAGCTCCACGTTGAACAGCACTTAAATACTTAATTTGCAAAATTTCCCAATGCTCAGGCACATCGCCAAGCCACTCAACGCCAGAGGGTTTATAGTTTGGATAGGTTTGGTATTTGCCAGACATCACGAATGCACCTCTTGCAATAATTTTTTAAGTGACAGAATTAAGGTCATGGACTGAGTTGGTGAAACAACAAAGCCGTGATGTTCATAAAACGCCTTCGCTTCAACCGATAACGCATGAACCAACAAACCGCGAATACCTACAATTTCAGCGGCTTTTGCTGTGCGAATCACGGCATCTTGAAGTAACGCCACACCAATTCCTTTGCCTTGATAGGTCTTATCAATAGCCAAACGTCCCAAAATAGCGACAGGAACAGGGTCGGGCATATTGCGTCGAATGGAAGCAGGCGTACTTTTTAATTCCAACGCACCTGAAGCCAAACAATAATAACCCATCACTTTTTGCTCATCGGTGACAACGTAAGTGCGTGACGCACCATTTATTTGATTGGCATAAGCGCGTTTTTTCAGCCAATCATCAAGACTATCAACGCCACAAACAAAATTATCAAGTTGATGTTGCGCTGTTAGCAAAGTGGGAGACGATAAGATCATTCGTTCCAAGGCTTGCGAGCTGCCATCAATCGTTCAAACCCTTCACCGCTCGGCGGTTCATCAAGAGTATTAAGAAAATGGTTGTAGGTTTTTTGGTCAACGCGCACTAATGTTTGGTCAAGCAACGATTCTTCTGCGGCTCTACGAGCGGCTTCAATCATAAAATCCGCCAACGTTTTACCTTGTGCTTTGGCAGCTTTATCAATCAAGGTGCGAACATCATTGCGAACCCGTAAATTGAGCGCACGACTTGAAATAGGCTGTGTGGTTCGGTGGTAAGGCATAAAAATTCCTCTAGGAATGAACTTCTTGCAATAATGCCATAATTTCCGCGCTAACGGCATCTAAATCGACATCAATTTGCGCTAAATCGCGGGGCGGTTGATATTGATAAAAATGGCGATTAAAGGGAATTTCATAACCGACAATACCAATTTCACCGTCTTTGTCATCGCGTTTGCTTTCATCAATCCACGCATC
>CAIRCR010000523.1 GCA_903877065.1 uncultured Pseudomonadota bacterium | reverse complement strand
TGTTAGCTGTTCAGATTGAGCGTAAGTACACTAAAACAGAGATTTTAGAAATGTACTTAAATGAAGTTTACTGGGGACATAATGCCTACGGAATAGAATCGGCGGCTCAGATGTATTTTGGCAAATCCCGCTCTCAACACGGAAGAACTCGTCGCGCAAATTACAATGACAGGTTTGGAAGTTGATGCGGTTGAACCCGTTGCCGCACAATTTAGCGGTGTAGTTGTCGGTAAAGTTATTGAAATGGAAAAACATCCCGATGCAGACAAATTGAATGTTTGCCGTGTGAATGTTGGTGGAGCTGAACTTTTACAAATTGTCTGTGGTGCGGCAAATGTTCGAGTTGGTTTGAAAATCCCAGCTTCGGTTGTCGGTGCCGTGTTACCTGGCGATTTCAAAATCAAAAAATCAAAATTACGCGGCGTTGAATCATTCGGAATGCTTTGCTCGGCAAAAGAATTAGGACTTGTCGCCGAAGCGGAAGGTTTAATGGAATTACCTGTTGATGCGCCAATCGGCACAGATATTCGCGAGTATTTGCAACTCAACGACAATAGCATTGAAGTCGATTTAACGCCAAATCGCGCTGATTGCTTGAGTGTTGAAGGCGTGGCGCGTGAAGTGGCGGTTTTAAATCAAATGTCGTTAAACATTCCCGCATTTGAACCTGTTGCTGTCACAACAACTGAAAAATTAAACGTAACCGTTGAAGCAACAACGGCGTGTCCGCATTATTTAGGTCGTGTGATTTCGGGCGTAAATAACAAAGCGCAAACACCGCTTTGGATGGAAGAACGCTTACGTCGTTCGGGTTTACGTTCACTCAGTCCATTAGTTGACGTGACGAATTATGTGTTGCTCGAATTAGGTCAACCGTTACACGTTTTCGATGCCGCAAAATTAAGTGGCGACATCACCGTTCGTTACGCGGTTAATGGTGAAACGTTGGAATTATTAAACGCGCAAACAATTATGTTTGACGAAAAATGTTTAGTCATTTCAGACGATGAAAGCGCGTTAGCGTTTGCGGGGGTTATGGGCGGCAATTATTCGGCTGTTCACGAAGAAACGACGAAAGTCTTTTTAGAATGTGCGTTTTTCACACCGCTTTCGATTGCAGGAAAAGCGCGTCAATTTGGTTTGCACACTGATTCATCACATCGTTTTGAACGCGGTGTTGATTTTGAATTACAGAATCGAGCCATTGAACGTGCGTCGCAATTGATTTTAGACATTTGCGGTGGTCAAGCAGGTGAAATTACTGACGTAACGACAACTGCTGAATTACCAAAACGAGAGCCCTTTGTTTTGCGCGAAACTAAATTAAACAAAATTTTAGGAATGTCGTTTGTATCTGAAAATGTGAGTGGAATTTTAGAGCGTTTGGGGATGAAAGTGGTCACACAAACAGACGGCTGGAAAGTCACGCCACCAAGTTTCCGTTTTGACATTGCAATTGAAGCGGATTTGATTGAAGAAATTGCCAGAATTTACGGCTACAACAATTTGCCAAACAATCAAATTTTAGTGCGTTCATCATTGAATCAAGCGACTGAAACGGTTTTAGATTTAGACCGCGTAAAAGATTTGCTTGTTGATTTGAGTTATCAAGAAGCCATTACTTACAGTTTTGTTGATGAAAATTTACAAAAAACGATTGCACCGAGTGCGGAATTTATTCGTTTGCAAAATCCAATTTCTGCCGAACTCGCTGTAATGCGAACTACATTATGGGGCGGATTATTAACCGCCGCTTTGCACAACACGAATCGTCAGCAAACGCGGGTGCGTTTGTTTGAATCGGGTTTACGTTTTGTGCAAAAAGATGGCGAAACGGTACAAGAAAAAATGCTTGCAGGTTTGGCGTTAGGCAGTGCGTGGAATGAACAATGGGGCGAAAAAGAACGTCGATTAGATTTTTACGACGTGAAAGCCGATGTTGAAGCCATGTTTGAATTAACGGGTTGCAACGTGCAATTTGTCACGGATTTAAACGAAACACTGCATCCAGGTCAAAGTGCTAAAATTCTCAACGAAAACGGTGAACTCGTTGGCTGGTTGGGTATGTTGCATCCGATGTTAGAACAGCAATTAGGGTTTGAAACCCCCGTATTTTTGTTCGAGTTAGCGCAAGATTTATTACTGCAAAAACAACGCGCAAGTTTCAAATCGTTATCGAAATTTCCGTCTGTTCGACGTGATTTAGCTTTGCTTGTAAAAGAAGATGTGAATGCGGGTGAAATTATTGATGCCATTGAATCGTGCAACGAATCACTTTTACAAGACATGGTCATTTTTGACGTGTATCGAGGCAAAGGTGTTGAGGAAGGCTTTAAAAGTGTGGCATTAAGTTTAGTGTTGCAAAATCAATCACAAACGCTTGCTGATGTTGAAATTGATTCGGTTGTTCATACATTTTTAGAATCAATAACAGTAAAAACGGGAGCAAAATTACGCGATTAACACGCTGATTTTAAATCCTAAAAAATCTGCCCGACGTTAACCGTTTGGCAGATTTTTTTGTTAAGGACGCGAGTTTTAAATATCTTCAGATTGTTTATAAATCGCTCATTTTACTTCCTGTATTTATTCATCGAAGCCGATAAAATCCCAAACTTTATGTGACAGCGTTGAGTTTTGGTTTTCAATCACGGGCGCACCATTCGGATAATTTTGGTCATAAACGCGTTTTGCGTCATGAGCTAAATCGGGCATTTTCAATTGCGTGTAGGCTTCTTGCAAAATTTCTAAAGCGAAAGGCATTGCAATTGATCGTTGATATTTTTCAATGACCGTTTTCGCACGATTCACTGCCGCAATGTACGCGCCGCGCTTCATGTAATAACGAGCAATGTTAATTTCGTGCATCGCTAAATTATTTTTCAATGCAACGCTACGTTGTTGAGCATCGGCAACGTAGTGGCTTTTTGGGAATCGACGCATCAATTCAGCGAAATTTTCCAGCGCGTCATTGGCATAAACTTGGTCACGTTGTGACGTATCTGTTGGCAAAAAACGATCAATAAACGTAATGCCACGGTTGTAATTAACCAATCCTTTCAAGTAATACGCATAGTCAATATGACCATCACGCGGATAGGTTTTGATAAAACGATCTGTTGCGGATAACGCGGCTTCCGCATCGTTGTTTTTATAATACGCATACGCGCTATCGATTAACGTTTGGGCGGCGGCATTATCAAACGGATAACGCGCTTCAAGAGCTTCGTAAAACTTAATGGCTTTCTCGTAACTACCAGCTTCCATCGCAGATTTGGCTTCGGTGCGGAATTTTTCAGCGTTCCAGCCCGTGTAAGTTTCTTCATCTGTCGCGCCATTTCCAGCAAAACCTTTAAGCGTTTCGCAGCCTGACAAAATGGTTAAAAAAAGAATTAAGCAACAAACGGTTAAAAATTTAATTAGAATGGTGTGCATAAATGAGTAAATTTAAAAATGATTTCGCGCTAATAAAAGGCGGTAAAAAGCCCGTAACGTAGCGAATTAGTGGCGCGAGTATAACTTAACAACAAGTGAATGAAAAACGGTGTTTATGACAGTATTAACAACAGAAGTACCTTTAGAAATGGCTGGAATGCGTTTAGACCAAGTCCTTTCAGAACTATTTGATGATTATTCACGCAGCAAATTACAAACGTGGGTGAAGGCAGGACGAGTTCAAGTAAACGGCGAAAGTTTAAAATCACGCGACAAATTAGAAGGCGGCGAGCTGATTCATCTCGATGCTGAACCCGAGGTTGTCATCACCTACGAACCTGAAAATATTCCGCTCAATATCGTTTTTGAGGACGATGACTTTTTGATTTTAAATAAACCAGCGGGATTAGTTGTGCATCCTGCGATTGGTAATTGGAATGGCACGTTATTAAACGCACTATTGCATCACGCTCCACAGCTAGAAACGTTGCCGCGTGCGGGTATTGTGCATCGTATCGACAAAGACACCAGCGGTTTACTTATGGTGGCGAAAACCTTGCAAGCGCACAACGATTTAACCGAGCAATTGCAAGAGCGTAGCATTCATCGCGAATATCAAGCCATTACACATAATCGAATGATTGCGGGTGGCACGATTGACGAACCCATTGGCAGACATCCAACCGATAGATTGCGTTATGCGGTAAATCGTGACGGCAAAGAAGCGGTGACGCATTATCGCGTGATGAATCGTTTTAAACGTCACACGCATATTCAAGTCAAACTTGAAACGGGACGCACGCATCAAATTCGCGTTCACATGGCACACATTCGTTTTCCATTGCTTGGTGACCCGCTTTATAGCGGACGTTTTCAAATGCCTGCAAAATGCAGTGAAGAACTTGAAATCGTTTTGCGTAGTTTTAAACGACAAGCTCTGCACGCCGCAAAATTAGGATTAGTTCATCCCGCAACGGGCGAATACATGGAATGGGAACAGCAGTTACCTGAAGATATGTTGAATTTACTTGCCGCGTTGACAAAAAACGATGCACAAGAACAATAATTTCATTTTCCCCAATTGGAACGTACCGTCAAATGTTCAGGCGTTGATGACGACACGGCGCAAAGGTGTAAGTAAATCGCCTTTCGACAGTTTCAATTTAGCCACTCATGTCGATGATAATTTAGAAGATGTTTTAGAAAATCGTCGATTACTTGCCACTAAATTAAATTTACCGACTGAACCGTTTTGGCTGGAGCAAATTCACAGTAATTGCGCTGTGAAAGTTTCAGCTGATTTAATTTTGCCCAAAGCCGATGCCAGTTTTAGCAATCAAAAAAACGTCGTTTGCGCTGTCATGACCGCAGATTGTTTACCCGTTTTAATGTGTTCAACCGACGGCACACAAATCGCCGCGATTCATGCAGGTTGGCGCGGTTTAGCCAATGGTATTATTTCAAATACCGTCGCAGCGTTGAAAACCACAGATTTAATCGTTTGGCTTGGTGCGGCAATTGGTGCGGAATCTTTTGAAGTGGGCGACGATGTGCGTGATACGTTTTTAAAAAAATCAACGAATTATTCGATGGCATTCAAAAAAAATGATTCAAAATGGCTCGCCGACATTTATCAATTAGCACGAATTGAATTAGCGCATTTGGGAATTACACAAGTTTTTGGCGGTGAATTTTGCACCATGACTGACGCGAAACGATTTTATTCTTATCGCCGTGATAATCGGACAGGGCGAATGGCAACGTTGATTTGGAGAACTTAATGCCTTTATTGTTACTTATTATTATATTTACGGCTGTTGGCGGCGTATTAAGCGTTTTAGCGGCAAGTATTTTTTTACTTTTATCCGAAAAAAATCGCAACAAAGTTTTACCGCATGGCATTAGTTTTGCGATTGGCGCGTTACTTGCGGTCGCCTTTTGGGGTTTAATTCCCGAAGCCTTTGAAAACGCAAAACCCGAACAAATTCAAACGTTATCAGGCACAATTTTGGCTGGCATTTTAGTTTTTTTTGTGTTGGAAAAATTGTTGATTTGGCGACATTGTCATTTTGGTGAATGTGAGGCTCACGGCGATGACGAACATCAACATCCTGAGCATTCTCACGGACATAATCACAGCGCGAAAACCGCTGGTGCGTTCATTATTTTGGGTGACAGCATTCACAACTTTGTTGATGGTGTATTGATAGGTGCTGCGTTTTTGATGGATGTTCAATTGGGAATTGTGACCAGTTTAGCTGTCGCCGCACATGAAATTCCGCAAGAAGTTGGTGATTTTGCTATTTTGTTACACAGCGGTTATTCAAAACAAAAAGCCCTTGTCTACAATGTTTTGGCAAGTTGTACGACGGTAATTGGTGGTGTGCTGGCGTATTTTAGCCTGGAAAATTTGCATGAGAGTTTGCCGTATTTTCTAGCGTTAGCCGCGTCGAGTTTTATTTACATCGCTGTGGCGGATTTAATTCCGTCGTTGCATAAAAAAACAGATATAAAAACCTCGTTACAACAAATTATGTTGATTGGCGCAGGAGTGACGTTAATTTGCACATTGCACAACATCGTGCATCATGCCGAAATGTAGTCATTCTTAATTTTGGGACTACCTTACTTTGAACCATTGGCTTTCAAAAAATGACAACACTTTATTATCAAGGCGTAAAAAAAACCATCGTGCCACGCCCCGTTTTGGAAAAAAATGACTGTTTTGGTGAACTGTCGTCGATTCTGAAACATATTTTTTTAGCTCGCGGTTTAACGTCTAACGAACAGTTAGATCGTAGTTTGAATAAGTTGCCGTCACCGTGGTTATTTTCAAATATGGAAACGATGGTGGCGCATTTAATCGTCGCACTCGAACAACAACAAACTATTTGTATCGTTGCAGATATTGATGCTGACGGTGCGACCAGTTGCGCTGTAGCAATGAAAGGTTTTCGTTTATTTGGGGCAAAAAATGTTGATTTTGTGGTGCCAAATCGTTTTGAACACGCTTATGGATTAACACCAGAAATTGTTGAACTTGCCGCGCAAAAAAACGCACAAGTCATCATCACCGTTGATAACGGCATCAGCAGTCACGAAGGCGTTTTAGCGGCAAAAAAGCGCGGCATGACGGTGTTAATTACCGATCATCATTTACCCGCAAAAGTGTTGCCAGCCGCCGATGCGATTGTAAATCCTAATTTGGTGAGCGACCCATTTCCGAGTAAGTCCGTGGCTGGTGTGGGCGTGATGTTTTATGTTTTATCAGCGTTGCGTAGTCGATTGCGTGAAAAAAATTGGTTTGAACAACAAAATATTCCTGAGCCAAATTTAGCGCAATTGCTCGATTATGTCGCCCTTGGAACCGTTGCCGACGTGGTGACGTTAGATAAAGTAAATCGCGCACTGGTTCATCAA
The DNA here is from genome assembly GCA_903877065.1 of uncultured Pseudomonadota bacterium. Taxonomy (GTDB): domain Bacteria; phylum Pseudomonadota; class Gammaproteobacteria; order Methylococcales; family Methylomonadaceae; genus UBA10906. The sequence goes on along the minus strand of CAIRCR010000523.1, from coordinate 1,508 downwards.
GGTTTGTTACGCATTAGAAATGGTAAAGGTCACGCGGGCGTTTTGGCGTTAATTGAAGCGGCGGGAAAAAATGCGGCAACGTTGCAAGCGAGTGATTTTGGTTTTAGCGTTGCACCCCGTTTAAATGCGGCTGGACGTATTCAAGATATGTCACTTGGCATTAACTGTTTGTTGGAAGATGATTTTACGTTGGCGCGACAAATGGCAGCGCATTTGGATTCGCTCAATAACGAACGACGTGAAATCGAACGCACCATGAAACAAGAAGCGATGAATTTGCTTGCCGATACCTTTGCACTCGATAAACCACACGAAAAATGGGGCGTGTGTTTGCATGATCCGAATTGGCATCAAGGCGTAATCGGAATTTTAGCTGCGCGAATTAAAGACCGATTGCATCGCCCCGTCATTACTTTTGCAACATCGGGTCATGATTTACTGAAAGGCTCTGGGCGTTCAATTGAAGGCGTGCATTTGCGTGACGTATTAAGCGATATTGCAACAGAGCAACCCCATTTGATTTTACAATTTGGCGGTCACGCGATGGCGGCAGGTTTGAGTATACACGCACACCATTTGCCGTCGTTTACGCTGGCATTTAATGAAATGGTTGGACGGCGTTTGAGTCAAATTGATTTACAGCAAAAAATTCTTTCCGACGGCGAATTGACCGAAGCTGATTTGAGTTTGGAATTTGCCGATGTATTGCAAAACGTGACGACGTGGGGACAGCATTTTCCTGAGCCAATTTTTCACGGTGTGTTTGAAGTGGTGCAAGTTCGGATTTTAAAAGATCAGCATTTAAAATTGCTGGTGCGAACAAATTCAGCGGGTAAAGAAATAGATGCCATTGCATTTAACGTAGATAAACCAGAAATGTGGCAAGGAATGCGACGTGTGAGTTTGGCTTACAAATTAGACATCAATCAATATCGAGGGAATCGAAATTTGCAGTTGATGATTCAGTATTTGGAGAAGATTCAGTAATTGCTAGTTGATTTGCATCAGATACTAACTTGGGAATATCAAGCTCGGTGACGTTGTGATAAAACGCGCCTCCTGGCGAAATTTTGACCACTTTGCCATTCACGCAATGCCCCAAACAGATACTTTCCTGAACTTTAAACGTGCATTCTTGTGTTGCAGTTTGCAGTTGATTCAATAATACTTGACCGCCCCGCGCCCCACATGATGGATAGTCGCCAGAATGACGGTGATTTGTACAAACAAAAAGAGTGATTTTAGACATGGTCAATTTCGGCAAGTTCACAAAAAATTGTGAACTCGCCTCCCCAAAATTATTTTGCTGTTTCAGCTGGAGTCACAGACTCAGCAGCAACAGGTTCTTCAGTCGCCGCTGGTGCTACAGGTTCGGCAGCAGTCGGTTGAACGGATTCAATGGTTGCAGGCGCAGTTTCCACAGCAGGTTTTTCTTCGGTCAACGGCACTAAAATTTCAACTTTCGCCGCTGTACGCAAACCTTTCAACATCGCTTCAATTTTTTGACG